>JANXXR010000461.1 GCA_025350525.1 Deltaproteobacteria bacterium | reverse complement strand
TGCTCCCAGCGCACCTGCACCATGCCGATCTTCTCGTCGGTGAAGTAGTCGACCGACCGCTTGAGGAAGTCGGGGGTGGGGACGAAGTCGGCGTCGAAGACCGCCACCAATTCGCCGCGCGCGACCTTGAGGCCTTCCTGGAGCGCGCCCGCCTTGAAGCCCTGGCGGTTGTCGCGATGAAGATAGGTAATATCAATTCCGTCGCGGCGGAGCCGGTCCACCTTGGCGCGGGCGATGCCCTGGGTCTCGTCGGTCGAGTCGTCGAGGACCTGGATCTCCAGCCGGTCGCGCGGATAGTCGATGCGCGCGACGGCGTCGATGAGCCGCTCGACCACGTACATCTCGTTGAAGACCGGCAGCTGGATGGTGACGCGCGGCTGCTCGCTGAACTTGCCCTTCGGCGCGGCGAGGTTGCCCTTGTACTTGTAATACAGGTACGCCATCACGTACCGGTGCGAGCCGTAGACGGACAGGACGAGGAGGACCAGGAAATAGGTCGCAAGAAACAACACCTCAACCCAAGTCATCCGTTACGCTCCAATGCTGCGAAATCACAAGGAAATACCGGGATCTACGTCCCCGTTCGGCGCGGACTGTAGGCGATGCCCCCTCGCTTGTCAAACGAGCGGGCGACTTGCAGCGCGCTGCGGCACAGTCGGCCAACGCTGAAAGCTAATCACCGCGCGCCTGCCGCGGGCAACGCAGGCTTGCGCGGCTCCCAACCCGGAGCGACGGGCGCGGAGATCTTCCGGTAGGTGGCGTCGGCCTTGCGCTGCAGCCCTTCCTGCATGAGCGCGAGGTGCGCGGGCGAGTGGCGGAAGTAGTTGCGCTCGAGCGCCACGTCGGAGGCGTAGGCGCGCTTCACCTCGTCGCGATCCCACGAGGACGGAAAGGGCCGGTACCGGAGCGGCGGCTCGCGCAGCCACCATTCGGTGAAGCCGAAGCGGGCATGGTGCTGGTCATAGATCTCGGTCCCCGGATACGGCACCAGCACGCCCCGCGCGTTGAAGGCTGCGGCCAACGGCGCCGCGCGCTCGATGAAGTCCACCGTGGCCCGCAGCTCCTCGAGCGTCTCGCCCGGCCAGCCGAACATGAGGTTCAGCATGCAGTGCAGGCCCACCTCCTGCGCCTGGCCCAGGACTTCCAGGACCCGCTCGACGGTGACGCCCTTGCCGATGCGCAGGAGCATCGACGGGTCGGCGCTCTCCATCCCGATGTCCACGCCCGCGCAGCCGGCCTGCTTCATCCTCTTGAGGAGGTCGCGGTCGAGGTGCGCCGGGTGCGCGGTGCAGGTCCACTGGACGCGCAAACCCTCGAGCGCGTCGCACAACTCGAGCATGCGGCGCCGTCCGACGGCGAAGGAATCGTCGAAGAAGGAGAAGGCGACGAAGTCGGTGCGCTCGCGCAGCGCGTGGATCTCGGCGGCGATGTTGGCGGCGCTGCGGTAGCGGAAGCGGCGCCCGGTGACGTTGTTGGAGCAGAAGGTGCACGCCGCCGGGCAGCCGCGGCTGGAGAGCAGGCCCGAGGGAGGCACCAGCTTCTCTGCGCCGTACCAGCGCGGATCGAAGAGGTCGAGCGCGTCCACCGGCGAGGCGAGGCCGTCCAGGTCGAGGAGAAAGCCCCGCGGCGGATTCAGCTCGAGGCCGCCCTGCCCGTTGCGCCACGCCAGCGAACGCACCTCGCCGAGCGCGCGCCGGCCGTCGAGCGCGTCGCACAGCTCGGCCAGCGTCTCCTCGCCTTCGCCGCGCACCGCGTAGTCGAAGCCGTGCAGAAGAGGCTCGAGCGGCGCCACCGTCGGGTGCGGGCCCCCGCAGACCAGCGGCACGCCCTGTCCCCAAAAGGCCTGCGCCAAGGCGTAGGTGTCCTGCGCGTAGAGCGTCTTGCAGTGGAGGCCGACCAGATCGGGCGCGAAGGCGCGGGCGCGCTCGACGATCTCCGCGTGATCCTTCGGCGCGAACGGCGCGCTGCAGTCGAGCAGCGCCACCGCATGCCCCGCCCGGCGCAGCGCCGCCGCCAGGTACATGAACGAGAGCAAGGGCGTGCGCACCGTCTCGTCGGTGGGCGGGTTGATGAGGAAGAGGCGGGCCACGCGGGCAGTCTAGCTCGCCCCGCTCGCTTGCGGTAAGACCGGGCACGCTCTCTGGGAGGGGACATGAACCTGCGCATCCCGCTGCTCGTCGCTGCGATCTCGTCTGCTGCGATCTCGTCTGCCGCGGCCGCTGCGCCGAACGAATGCCGCCACGACTACGATTGCAGGTCCGGCAACGTCTGCATCGCCGACAAGTGCGTGGCCCCCTCTCGCGAGGAATCGGCCGCCCGGAACGCCGGCATGGCGCTGCTCTACACGCGCAACACCTGGCCGGAGAACATCGTCGACCGTCCGCTGATGGTGGCGCCGGGGATGACCGAGATCCAGGTCGACGTGGACCGGGACTTCTCCGCCGAACCGAACCCCCTGCCCGGCCAGATCGTCTCCACGCCGCACCCGCTGACCAGCGAACTGTTTGCGCGCTACGGCGTCAGCGACCGCATCCACGCCGTGCTCGACTCGGTGGGCGTCTGCTTCGTCGACTGCGAATCCCTGGGCTTCTTCCGCTTCATCTCCGCCTACCTCGGCTACGCCGCAGTCGCGAACCACGACGTCAACCTGGTCACCCAGTTCGGGTTCGGCGCCTTCAACGTCCCTGACGCGCAGGCAGCGCCCACGAGCGGGCCGACCGCTATCCTCGTCACCGCGATTCCGAGCGTGCTCTTCGCCTGGCGCGTGGGCAGCGCCCTGCAGATCGCTACCTTTGCCGCCCTGAACCTGGGAGTCATCGGGAGGGACCATGCCTTCGTCCCTGACCTGTTCTCGCTCCATGTCGAGCCGCGCATCCAGCTCGCCAACCGGCTGACGCTCGCGCCCTTCATCGGCTACAATCTTCCCTTCGCTCACTCGGAGTTTCGCACCATCCCCGTCGGCGTCGGGCTCACCTACGTGCCGGATCGGGCGGTGGACCTGGGTCTCGTCTTTCAGTTCGCCGATCTGTTTTCGCACACCTACGCGCCGGTCCCGGGAAGCTCTTTCGACCTGGGCGGCACCGGCCAGCGCTCGGCCACGGTCTTCGTCACCTTCCGCCTCTAACGGCAGAGCGCGGGGGGAACCGGAAAAGCCGCCGGCGCGCCGAGCGCGTCCGGGGCCGGCCACGGTGCCGTCAACTCGCAACGCTGCCTGTCGAGCCGGAGCGGGCCGGGAGGCGCCCTGCGCTCGGCGCGGAAGGTCAGGCCCTCTCGGACGGTGCGGACTTGCAGGGCCTGCTCCGCTCGCAGCAGGAGCTTGCGGTCGGTGCCGTTGGGCTGGTCGCGCCAGGCGGGGAGGTCGGGCCACTGCAGCGCATCGAGCGCGGCGTTCCATCGCGCCTGCAGCGGCGCGCCCGGCGGCGGCGTCTCTTCCAGGAGCGGCGCGACCAGGCGGCGTTGGAAGTCCGCGGCCAGCGCGGGGTCGCGGTGGAGGTCGACGAGCTTCCACCAGCGCGCGGGCTGGAAGGCGTCGGAGAGCAGGTGGGGCGCGCCAGTCTCGAGGAAGGGCAAGAAGCCGAAGAGCCGCAGCGCCTCGGCGCAAGGCGCGCCCAAGGCGTCGCGAAGGTCGAGCGCGCCCGCCTGCACCCGCAGCGCCTCGGCCTCGCCGAGGGAGCGCGCCAGCCAACCGCCCACCGCTGCGAAGTACGCGCCGCCCGGCAGCGCATCCTCGGCGCCCGGGTCGGGCCACAGCTGCCCGGGCCAGGCTTCGCTGCCGATCCAGGCCGCCAGCGACTCGTGCAGGTTGGCCGGCGCGGGGACCTCGTCGGCATGAAAGTGCGAGAGCTCGTGGATGAGCGGACCGACGTAGCGGGCCTCGATGAACGGCAGCGGATCGCGCTCGCCGGTCAAGTCGCCCGGATAGGCATAGAGCATCGGCATCGAGCGGCCAAAATGACACCTGGTATAAATCTCGCCCCAGCTGCGCCCGTCGATCAGCGCCGCCGGCGTGGCCGCGCACAGCGCCCGCGCGCACTGCAGGCCGGCGCCGGCCACCAGCGCAAAGAGCGCCTCGAGCCCCTGCTGCAGGCGCGGCATCCGGCGCAGATCGAGGCGCGCGCCGAAGAGCTTCTCCTCCAGCCCGCCTGCCCGGCGCAGCTGCGTGGCCAGCATCGATGGCATCGCCACGCAGTAGTGGGCTTCGAGCGCCGGCCGCGCCTCGGGGCGCAGCAGCCCGGCGGCCACCAGCGCGTCGAGCATGCCGGGGGGGATGGCGATCTCCGGATCCGGGGCGTCGCGCCTTTCGGGCATCGCCGCCACCGCCGCGGCATAGCCTCGCGCAGCCGCAGCTTGCAGCTCCGTCCGCCGGTCCAGGATCTCCGCGATCAGCTCAATCATTTGCACGTCTCAAAAGCGCACCACGGAGGCACGGAGGCGGGGAGGATTTAGGGGTTGCCTCGGCGGCGACCGTGCTCCGAAGGGGCGACCGCCTCGGGCCCACCCATCCTTTCTCCGTGCCCTCTGTGCCTCCGTGGTGCGCTTTTAAAAGCCGCGCTCACGGATGCGCGCTGGCAGCCTTGGACCCGGCGTCGGGCAGCGTCTTCTTGAAGATCTGCCAGGTGCGCAGCGTATCGAGCGCCGCCTTGAGCTGCGCGTCGTCCGCCGGATCTCCCTCGGCGCGCGGCAGCGACGGCGCCGCCCTCCCCTTGGCGGGCGCGCCCGCCGCCGCCTCCTCGCCCTTGAAGTGCCCCGGCAGGTTCTGCTCGCGGGGCGCGTCCTCGTCGGTGGCGCTGGCCTTCACCCAGACGTCGGGCGTGATGCCGCGCTCCTGGATGCTCCGCCCCGACGGCGTGTAGTACCGGGCGATGGTCAGCTTCAGCCCCGACCCGTCCTCCAGCTCGATGACCGTCTGCACGCTGCCCTTGCCGAAGGTCTGCGTGCCCATCACCACCGCGCGGCCCGAATCCTGGAGCGCGCCCGCCACGATCTCGCTGGCGCTGGCCGTCCCGCCGTCCACCAGCACCACCATCGGATAGCGCGGCTCGGTGTCCCGCGCGTGCGCCTTCTCCACCTCGACGTGCTTTCCGCCCCGCCCCTTGGTGGTGACGATGACGCCGCTCTCCATGAAGCGATCGGCGACCTTGACCGCCTGGTCGAGCAGCCCGCCGGGGTTCGAGCGCAGGTCGATGACATAGCCGAGCGGGTGACCGCCGGTGGCCTTGTCGATCCCGGCCAGCGCGTCGCGGGTCATCTGCCCGGTCGGGGCCGAGAAGCCGTTGATATTGACGATCCCAATGCGGTCGCGGACTTCCCATTTGACCGGGTGAAGCTGGATCTTTTCGCGCACCAAGGTGACATCGAACGGCTTGTCGCGGCCCGGGCGGACGATCGTCAGCGTGATCTTGGTGCCCGGAGCGCCGCGCATCTGGTCAACGGCCTCATCGAGCGAGTAGCCATAAATGAACTTGCCATCGAGGTGGGTGATGTAGTCACCGGCCTTGATCCCGGCGCGGTCGGCGGGGGTGTCCTCGGTCGGCGCGATCACCTTG
>JANXXR010000425.1 GCA_025350525.1 Deltaproteobacteria bacterium | reverse complement strand
TCCCCGGCGCGCAACCGTTCGCTGGCAGGGTCTGGGTGGTGGTCGATGCCGCGAACAGCTCGGCGACGTTCGAGTTTGCGCAGGTGGTCCAGCGCGAGCGACTGGGCACGCTGATCGGCTCGGCCACCGGCGGCAACCAGCGCGGGATCAATGGAGGGGCGTTCTTCTTCGTCCGCCTGCCGCGCACCGGCCTCGAGGCCGACCTGCCGCTGATCGGCCAGTTCCCGGCGCACGACGCGCCGAACGCGGGCCTCACGCCGGACCTGCCGGTTGAGACCACCGCGGCGGACCTGGCGGCGGGGCGCGATCCGGTGCGCGAGAAGCTGATTTCATTCTGGGCGCGATGACGGGCTTCCCTCCAGCGCGACCGCCGCGCCGCCGGCGACGATGAGGGCTCCTCCGACGAGACCGGCTACGCCCACTGGCTCGGCGAAGGCGAAGAAGCCAACCAGCGCGGCCACCAGCGGCTCCAGATAAGTGAGCACCGCCGCCCGCTGCACCGGGATGGCGCGAAGGCCCGCGTAGAAGAGCGCGGCTCCCAGCGCGCCGATGAGCAGCGCCCCTAGAAGCGGCGTCCAGAGGAAAGCCGCAGGCGCGGGCGGCGCGCCGGCAAAGAGCGCCACCATCCCCGCGCTGAGCAGGCAGTGATACGCCAGCAGCTCGCTGGCGGCGAAGTCGTCGAGCAGCTTCTTGGTGAGGAGCGTGTTGAGCCCGTAGAAGAAGGCCGAAGCCGCGCCCAGTGCGGCCGTGCGCCCCGAAGCCGCGGCGAGCCCGCCTTCGCCCAGCACCAAAAGCGCCAGCCCGCCCAGCGAGACTGCCAGCGCCAGCGCGGTGCGGCGGGTGAGCGCCTCGCGCAGGAGCAACGGCGCCAGCACCGCGACCACGACGGGCGCGAGATAATGCGTCAGCACCGCCAGCGCGATGGGTCCGCGGTCGAGCGCGCCGAAGTAGCAGAGATAATTTGCGGCGTCGGTGACCGCCGCACCACCGAGGAGCAGCCAACCCGTCCGGGAGCGCGCCGCCCTCCGCAGCGACGCGCGCACCGCCGACGGCATCCACGCGATCGCGATCACCGAGAGGATCATCACCGACTGCCACGCCGGAGGGAGGCCGTGCCCGCGCAGGAAGAGGGCCCACGTCCCCCACCCCGCCGCGCCGAGCGCGACGTAAAGCGTCCCCATCCGTTGTCTGGTCATCGAAGATCGTCGCTTGTATCCGAAGCCGGCCCCTCGCGCTCCGTCGCCGCAGCCAGTCTCGCGAGCCTTGCGCTCCGCTTGACCGAGTGCGCGGCCAAGGATACGAGTCTCGCTCCGTCACCTGGGAGGAGCACCTTGGCCGCATCGATCGAGATCCTGTACTTGCGCTTCCCGGTGCACCCCAACATCACCGTGATCCAGATCGGCCCCGGCATCGCCCGCATCGACAAGGAGGGCGACAGCTTCTTCGTCATCGGCACCGAGGACGGCCCGCTCGCGGGCAAGAAGGTCGAGATCCCCGGCGACAACGTAGCCGCCATCCAGTGGACCATGGAAGGCGACGAGCCCGCTCCCGCGGCCACCTCGTAGCCGAGCCCGCCGTAAATGGACAAGACGGAGCGCCTGCTCGATCTGGTCGCGCTCCTCCTCGACGCGCGGGAGCCCGTCTCCTTTGCCGAGCTGCGCGAGCTCTTTGCCGACGAGTACGGCGGCCCGCGCGCGTCGGCGGAGCGCAAGCTCGAGCGCGACAAGGCCGAGCTGATCCAGCTGGGCGTGCCCGTCGAGTACCTCGAGCCGGAGAAGCTCGACGAGCGCCAGCTGGGCGGCTACCGCATCGACCGCAAGGCCTTCTTCCTCCCCGACCCGAAGCTGCTGCCCGAGGAGAACGCGGCGCTGTACGCGGCGGGGGCGGCGGCGCTGGCGGCGCACGACTTTCCCTTCGCCCAGGATCTGCAGCACGCGCTGCGCAAGATCTCGCTGGCCGGTAGCGGCGAGACCGCGGTGGGCAGCGCCGCGGCCCGCCGGCTCCTCATCGTCCGGCCCGGCGACCCCGACCGCGCCGGAAAGCTGCAGGCGCTGGGGACCGCGGTGGCGCGGCGCAAGGCGGTCCACCTGGTCTACCAGGCGCCTGCGGCCCTCGACGGAAAGCCCGGCGAGCGCAGCGAGCGCGACGTCGATCCGTACGGACTCGCCTTCCGCGGCAGCTCGTGGCGGCTGGTCGCCTGGTGCCACTTGCGCAAGGCGGAGCGCGTCTTCGTGGTGGACCGCATCGAGAGTCTCCAGGTCAACGAGCAGAAGCCCAACAGCCCCGACTTCGAGACGCCCGAGGGCTTCGACGCGGGCTCCGCGGCGGGACGCCGGCCGTGGCAATGGGTAGGCACCCCCCAACAAGTTCAGCTGCGCTTCGCGCCGGGCAGCGAGGCGCTGGCCGAGCGCGTCTTCGAGGCGCCGGGCGGAGCGCTCGCGGTCAGCTACCTCGACGGGCTCATCCCGCAAGTGCTCTCGCTGGGCGATCGGGTCTGGATCGAATCGCCGCCGGCCGCCCGCGAGAAAGTGGTCCGCTCGCTGCACGCGCTGGCCGGCCGCCTCGTGAGCCCCGCCGACCCTCCGCCCGCCGAGACGCAGGCGCCGCTCGAGCCTTCGGCGCCGCCGCCCGCCCCCGCCGCCCTGCCCGACGACAAGCGCGAGCGCCTGCGCCGCCTGCTGCTCATCGTTCCCGCCGCGCGCCGCCGGCCCGGCATCCACCTCGACGAGCTGGCCCGCGAGCTGGGCCTCGACGCCACGCAGCTCCGCTCCGACATCGACCTGCTCGGGATGGTGGGCCGCCCGCCCTTCTCGCCCGACGACCTCATCGACATCAGCATCGACGAGCGCGGGCGCGTGGCGGTCTCGCTCGACCAGTCGTTCTCGCGGCCGCCGCAGCTGACGGCAGTGGAGGCGCTGGCGCTGGCCGCCGCCGCCGAAGAAGTGGCGCCGGCGGATCCGGCGGTGGTCTCCGCGCTGGGCAAGCTGACCGGAAAGCTCACGCCCGCCGCGCGCCAGATCTACTCGGCGCTGGCCCACCGCCTGGCCGCCGCGACCCCCGCGCCCAGGGGCACCGCCGGCATCCTCGCCCAGCTTCGCACCGCGGCCGAGAAGCGCCGCGAGGTGGCCCTCGACTACGACAAGGAAGGCCGCGGCCAGACGGAGGAACGCAAGCTGCACCCGCAGGGCGTCATCGATCACGGCGGCGTCTGGTACGTCATCGGGCAGGACGCGGTCCGCGGCGCCGAGCGGACCTTCCGGGTGGACCGCATCCTCTCGGTGCGCGAGACGGGCGCGCAGTTCGCCGACCCGGGGCCGCTCGATCCAGCGCGGTTCCAGCGTGAGAAGCTCTTCTTCCCCAGCGGGCGCGAACGGCCGGTGGTGCTGCGCTTCTCGCCGGGCGCGGCGGCCTGGGCGCTGCAGCGGTACGGCAGGCGGGCGCACAAGCTCGACAACGGCGCGCTCGACGTCTCCATCGAGAGCGCCGGCAGCCAGTACGCGGTCTCGCTCGCGCTCTCGCTCGCGGGGGAGGCGGAGATCGTCGGACCGCCCGAAGCGCGCGAGGCGCTGCGCGACGAAGTGGCGCGGACGCTCTCGAGGTACGCATGAGCCGGCGCGCTCTTCTGGAAAAGCTCGCTCTCGGAGCCGGCGCGGCGGCGGCGGGCGCGGCGGTGTGGCCCCTCGCGGCGGGAGTGGTCGAGCCGCTCGCGGCCGAGCTCGACGCCGAGGCGCCGTGGGTCGATGTCGCCGGCGAAAAGGAAGTGCGCGCCGATGCGCCGCTCAAGGCCGCGCTGCGCGTCCCCGTGCGCGACGGCTTCTTCACCACGCTCTTGGAGTTGGGCGCGGTCTGGCTGCGGCGCGGCCCGGGCGGCAACATCGCCGCGCTCTCGGGCACCTGTCCGCACCTCGGCTGCGGTATCGACTTCGACGCAAAGGGCGCCTTCGCCTGCCCCTGCCACGACAGCAAGTTCGGCCCCGACGGCGCCTACCAGAAGGGCCCCTCGCCGCGATCGATGGACCCGCTGCCGGTGCGACTCGCCGACGGCCGCGTCCTGGTGCAGGCGCTCCGCTTCGCCACCGGCAGCAAGGCGCGGAGGAAGATCTGAGAGCGTGGCTCGAACTGCGGACCGGCTGGCCGGCCCTCGTCGGCCACTGGCTCGAGGAGCGCATTCCGGGCGGCGCGCGCTGGGCGTACGTCTTCGGCAGCGCGCTCGTCTTCCTGCTTTTGGCCCAGCTCGCCTCGGGGCTGGCGCTGGCCCTCAGCTATTCGGCGTCGGTGCCGGCGGCGTGGGCATCGGTGGCGCGCATCGAAGAGAGCGGCTTCGGCCACCTGCTGCGCGGGCTGCACGCGCAGGGCTCGACCTTCCTGCTGGCAGTCGCGGGGCTGCACCTGTTGCAGACGGCGCTCTTCGGCGCCTACCGCGCGCCGCGCGAGGTGACCTGGTGGCTGGGCCTCTTGCTCCTCGGCCTCTTGCTCGCCTTCTGCCTGAGCGGCTCGCTCTTGCCCTGGGACGAGCGCGGCTACTGGGCGACGCGGGTGACGGTGGGCATCGCCGCCTCGGCGCCGCTCTTTGGCCCCTCGCTCGAGCGCGTGCTCGCCGGCGGCCACGACTTCGGCAACCTGACCCTGACCCGCTTCTACGCCGTGCACGCCATGCTGCTGCCGCTCCTGCTCATCGCCTTTGGCGTGGCCCACGTGGCGGCGATGCGCAAGCATGGCGTCACCGCGCCGGCCAACGCCGAGGGGGGCGAGGCCTTCTGGCCGCGGCAGGCGCTCTACGACGCGGCCTTCGCGCTGCTGCTGCTCGCGGCGCTGCTCGTCGTCGCTAGGACCAGAGGCGCGCCGCTGCAGGGCCCGGCCGATCCGGCGGGCGCCGCCAACCCGCGGCCGGAGTGGTACTTCCGCCCGCTCTTCCAGCTGCTCAAGCTGGTGCCGGGGCCGCTCGAGTCGCTGGCGGCCCTCGGCGTTCCGCTGCTGGCGGCGGCATTCCTGGCAGCGATGCCCGTCATCGACAAGGAGGCGCGAGCGCGCAAGCAGGTGCTGGCGGTGCTGCTGGGCGGAATCCTCGCGGCGCTGGGGCTCGGGCTCGCCAGCTACCGCGCCGACGCCAAGAGCCCCCAGTTCGCCCGCGGCGAATCGATGGCGCAGGCGCGCGCGCTCAAGGCGCGGAAGCTCGCGCGGACCGTGGGCGTGCCGCCCGAAGGCGCGCTGGCCC
>JANXXR010000408.1 GCA_025350525.1 Deltaproteobacteria bacterium | reverse complement strand
GGCATCGAGGACGACGCGGCCCGCGCCCGGCGCCGCGACGAAGACGAAGAGCTGGCGCGCTTTGTGGAAGAGCGCGGCGTGCCGGCCTTCGTCGCGCGATGGGAGCAGCACCCGCTCCTCGCGTTGCCGCCCGCGCTGATGCAACAGTTGCAACAGCAGCGCCTGCGCCACGACGCGGCCGGCCTCGCCAGCGCGCTGCGACATCTCGGGCCGGGCGCGCAGCCCAGCTACTGGGCCGGCCTGCGCGAGCTGCAGGTGCCCACCGTGGTGCTGGCCGGCACCCGCGACGAGAAGTTCACCCGCCTCGCCACCCGCCTGCATCTCGGGCTGCCCCACTCGGAGCTGCGGCTGCTCGACTGCGGGCACGTCGTCCACCTCGAACAACCGGAAGCCTTCACAGGAGCGCTGCGATGAAGTGGAACCTGGTCAAGAAGCACGAGGACGTCATCTACGAGAAGTCGGGCGGCATCGCCAAGATCACCATCAACCGGCCCGAGGTGCGCAACGCCTTCCGCCCGCAGACCCTCTTCGAGCTGAAGGCCTGCTTCAGCGACGCGCACGAGGATGCGGAGATCGGCGCCATCATCTTGACCGGCGCCGGGAAGGAAGCCTTCTGCTCGGGCGGCGACCAGCGCATCCGCGGCGCGGACGGCTACGTCGGCAAGGACGGCGTGCCGCGGCTCAACGTCCTCGACCTGCAGAAGCAGATCCGATCCCTGCCCAAGCCCGTGGTCGCCATGGTGGCGGGCTACGCCATCGGCGGCGGGCACGTGCTGCACGTCGTCTGCGATCTCACCATCGCGGCGGACAACGCGCGCTTCGGCCAGACCGGCCCCAAGGTCGGCAGCTTCGACGGAGGCTTCGGCGCCAGCACGCTCGCCAGCGTGGTGGGGCTGAAGAAGGCGAAGGAGATCTGGTTTCTCTGCCGGCAGTACGACGCGCAGGAGGCGCTGCGCATGGGGCTGGTCAACGCGGTGGTGCCCGTCGAGAAGCTGGAGGAGGAGACGGTGCGCTGGTGCGAGGAGATGCTGGCGCTCAGCCCGCTGGCGCTGCGGATGCTGAAGAGCAGCTTCAACGCCGCCCTCGACGGACAGGCCGGCATCCAAGAGTTGGCCGGCAACGCCACCATGCTCTTCTACATGACCGAAGAGGCGCAGGAGGGGCGCAACGCTTTCAAGGAGAAGCGCAAGCCGGACTTCTCGAAGTTTCCGAGGAGACCGTGAGGGAAGCAGGCCTCGGGCCTCAGGCTTCAGGCCTGAGGCCCCAGAGCTGATGCCTGTGCCCTCGTCTCCCCGGCCCTCTCTCTCCGTCTGGCTCCAGGCCGCGCGGCCGCGGACGCTGGCGGCGTCGGTGGCGCCGGTGCTGGTGGGCACCGCCATCGCCGCGCAGATCGGGGCGCTGCGTCCGGTGGTCGCGCTCCTGGCGCTCTTCAGCTCGCTCTTCATCCAGATCGGCACCAACCTCGCCAACGACTACTCCGACTTCAAGCGCGGCGCCGACGTCGAGCGGGTCGGTCCGCAGCGGGTCACGCAGAGCGGCCTGGTGGAGCCCGCGGCGGTGAAGCGCGCGGCGTGGCTCGCGTTCGGCATCGCCATGGCGCTGGGTCTCGCCTTGACGCTGCTCTCCGGCTGGCCGCTGCTGGTGGTCGGAGTCCTCTCCATCGCCTCGGGCTGGCTCTACACCGGGGGGCCGTGGCCGCTCGGCTACCACGGGCTGGGCGATCTCTGGGTCTTCGTCTTCTTCGGCCTGGTGGCGACCTGCGGCACCGTCTACGCGCAGGCGCTGGTGGTGCCGCAGCAGGCGTGGCTGGCCGGCGCGGCCATGGGCGCCCTGGCCACCGCCATCCTCGTCGTCAACAACCTGCGCGACCGCATCACCGACGCGAAGGTCGGCAAGAACACGCTGGCGGTGAAAGCCGGCGCGCGGTTCACGCAGATCGAATACGTGGCCCTCGTGATCTGCGCCTTCGCCCTGCCCTTCGCGCTGGGGCGTCCCTGGCCGCTGTTGGCGCTGCCCCTCGCGGTGAGGCCGCTCCAGCGGGTGCTGCGGTCCGATGGCGCCGCCCTCAACCCGGCGCTGGGCGAAACGGCGCGGCTGCAGCTGGTCTTCGCGGTGCTTCTCGCCGTGGAGTTGTGGCGGTGATGGCGCCGCGCGCGGTGGCCTCCTCGCTGGAGGTGCGGCCCTACCGGTTGCGCCTCCTCCAGCCGCTGCGCACTTCGCATACGACCTACCAGACCCGAGAAGGCTTCTTGGTGCTGGCGCACGAGGGCGGCCTGACTGGGCGCGGAGAGGCGGCGCCACTGCCCGAGCTGGGGACGGAGACGCTGGAGCAGTGCGGGAAAGAGCTTCGGCGCGCGTCGTTCGACCACCTTCCCTCGACTCCCGCGGCGCGGCACGCGGTGGAGCTGGCGCTGCTGGATCTGCGCGCGCAGCGGGCAGGGGTTCCGCTGGCAATGCTGCTCGACCCATGGGCGCGTCGCGAGGTGCCGGTCAGCGCGCTGCTCTCGGCGCAGACCATGCCGGAGCTGGCGCGGGAGGCGCAGCGCGCGGCAGCGGAAGGCTTTGCCACGCTGAAACTGAAGGTTGGCCTCGACGACGACTTTGCCCGCGCCGCGGTGGTGCGCGACGCCGTCGGGCCGCGGATGAAGCTGCGCCTCGACGCCAACGGCGCCTGGTCGCGGGAGCTGGCGCTGCGGCGCCTCTCCGAATTGGCGCCGCTCGGCATCGAGCTGTGCGAGCAGCCGACCGAAGACCTGCTCGGGCTGCGCGGCGAGACCGAGGTGCCCATCGCCGCCGACGAGCTTTTGGCCCGCGATCGCAGCGCCGCTTTCGAAAGGGCGGACATGGTGGTGCTGAAGCCGATGGTCCTGGGCGGCGTGCTGGCGGCGCTGGAGCTCGGGCGCGAGGCGCTGCGGCGCGGGCTCAAGGTCATCGTCACCACCTCGCTGGAGGGCGCCATTGGCCGCGCGGGCGCCGCGCATTTGGCGGCGGCGCTGCTGGCCGACGGGCCGCAGCCGTCCGCCGGACTGGCCACCGGCCGGCTCCTCGCTGACGATCTCTGCCCCGACCTCCTGGCTCCCCGCTCCGGCCTGATTCGCATCCCGGATGCGGCCGGGCTTGGCCTGTGATGGCGGTGACGGAGACGGCGACTGCGACCCGCGTCGCGCCGAGCCCGCGGCCGTGAAGATCGCCTTCCGCGACGAGCTGTTCGAGCTCGAGGAGGAGCCGCCCCGGGCGCCGCGCATCGTGCTGGCCGAAGAGGCCTCGCCCCGCTTTCTCGGCCGCGTCTTCGGCGGCCTGCGCGGCGGGGCGGAGATCGTCCTGCAGAACACCCGCCTCACTCCTGCCGAGCGCACGGCGCAGCTCGCTTCCATCGAAGCGGTGCCGCACGCGGGGGAGCCGGCCACCCTGCTCTTCACCTCGGGCACCACCGGCTTGCCCAAGGCCGCGCGCCTCGCCTTGGACAACCACCTCGCCAACGCCCGCGCCGCCTGCGAGGTGCTGGGCCTCGACGCCACCTCGCGCTTCCTTTGCACGCTGCCGCTCTTCCACGTGGGCGGCCTCGCCATCGCCTTCCGCTGCCAGCTCTCCGGGGCGACCCTGCTCCTGCACGAGCGGTTCGACGCGCCCGCCGTCGCCCGCGCGCTCTGCAGCGGCGTAACCCACGTCAGCCTCGTCGCCAGCACGCTCGCCCGCGTCCTCGACGCCTGCGCCTCCTTCCCGCCCGGAGTGCGCGCCGCGCTGGTGGGCGGCGGCCCCGTGCCTGCGCCGCTGCTCGAGCGCGCGCTGCGTGCCGGGCTCCCGGTGCTACAGACCTACGGCCTCACCGAGACCTCCTCCATGGCCACCTGCGAGCGCCCCGGAGCCGCCGACGGCCAGACCGCCGGCCTGCCCATGCCGGGCCTCGAGGTGCGGATCGCCGGGGCGGAGATCGAAGTCCGCGGGCCACAAGTCATGCGCGGCTACCTCGGCAGCCCGCCGGTGCAGGGCTTCTTCCCGACCGGCGACCTGGGCGACCTCGACGGGCGCGGGCGGCTCGTCGTCCACGCGCGGCGCACCGATCTGATCGTCAGCGGCGGCGAGAACGTCTATCCCGCCGAGGTCGAGGCCGCGCTCCTCGCGCATCCGGCCGTCCGCGAAGCCGCCGTGCTGCCGGCGCCCGACGACCGCTGGGGACAAGTGGGCGTCGCCTATGTCGCCACCGACGCCGCCGAGAGCGAGCTGCGCGCCTTCCTCGCCGGCCGCCTGGCGAAGTTCAAGATCCCGGCGCGCTTCGTGCCCGTCGCCGCGCTGCCGCGCAACGCCGCCGGGAAGGTCGATCGCCGCGCGCTGCGCCTCCTCGCCGACTGAGCATTTGGGCTGCGGTCGCGGAGGCGTTATACAGCCACTCGTGGATGCCCTCCGTCTCCCGGTGCTTGCAGCAGCGCCCGCGCCCCGCGCGCTGACGGCGGAGGCGCTCGGGCTGCCTCCTCCCGGGGAGGCGCGGGCGCAGGGCCTCTTCGACCGCTACGGCCGCTCGCACGGCTACCTGCGCATCTCGGTGATCGAGAAGTGCAACCTCCGCTGCCGCTACTGCATGCCGGAAGAAGGCGTGCCGCTCCTCGCCCGCGACGAGCTGCTCTCGTTCGAGGAGATCGAGCGGCTGGCCACGCTCTTCGTGCGGCTGGGCGTCCGCAAGATCCGCATGACGGGCGGCGAGCCGCTGGTGCGGCGGGGCATCGACGAACTGGTGGCGCGGCTGGGGCGGCTCAAGGCCCTGGGCCTGCAGCGGCTGGCCATGACCTCCAACGCGCTGCTCCTGCGCCAGCACCTGCCGGCGCTGCGGGCGGGAGGGCTCGACGCGGTCAACCTCTCGCTGGACACGCTGCGGCCCGACCGCTTCCGCGCCATCACGCTGCGGGACGGCTGCGAGGAGACCATCGCCGCCATCCGGGCGGCGGCGGAGGCGGGCTTCGACAAGGTCAAGGTCAACGCGGTGGTGATGGCGGGCGTGAACGACGACGAGATCGTCGATCTGGCGCGGGAGTTCGCGCGGGAGCACCCCATCGACGTGCGGTATATCGAGTATATGCCATTCGAGGGGAACCACTGGGGCGACGCGCTGAAAATGTTCCCGGCGGCGTCGATCCGCGGACGGCTCGAAGAGCAGCTGTTGCTTTCGCCGCTGGGCCTGGACGAGACGGCGGCGATGTACCAGGCGCACGAGCGGGACGGCCGAGCCTTCCGCGGGCGCATCGGCATCATCTCCTCGATGACCGAGCCCTTCTGCGCCTCCTGCAACCGCATGCGCCTCACCGCCGACGGGCACTTCCGCTGGTGCCTGCTCGACGAGGGCGAGATCGATCTGCGCGGGCCGCTGCGGGCCGGCGCCACCGACGCGGAGTTGTCGGCGCTGATCGAAGCCGGGCTCGCCCGCAAGCGGCCCGGGCATGCGCCCACCGAAGAGCTGCTCTCGCTGCAGAAGGCGGCCGGCCCCTCGGGCGCGCGGTCGATGATTCGCATCGGAGGTTGAAGATGACGGCACTGATCGCGGCCCTGCTGCTCGGCTCTCCCCTCTGCAAAGCCGCGCCGGCGCTGCAGGCGAAGACGAAGATCACCTGCGCGGCGGCGCGCAAGTCGGCGCTGGCGAAGCTGGGCGGCAAGAACTTGAAGGTGAAGTCCGCCGAGCTGGAAGAGGAAGGCGGAAAGCTCGTCTATTCGTTCGACGTCAAGCGCAAGGGTATGCCCGGCGTCGATGAGGTCCAGGTCGACGCGCTCACCGGCGAGGTCTCTGCCGTGAAGCACGAGACTGCCAAGGACGAGGCGAAGGAAAAGGATTAGCCGGACGGACCGCTCACCGGCGCCGGACGTTTTCCGGTGCGGCCCTTGAGCGAATGAAACGCTATCGATCGCCAACCCAGGATGTCGAAGTCGGTCGTCCCTTGGGTCATTCTGTAGGCCTCTTCGAGCAGGTCGAGCGGCATGGTGTCCGGATGATTCAGGGAGATGGTCTTGGCCGCAGGCTTCTGTGGCGAGGCCGCCTCCTTCCCCCACTTGTGCTGGCGCAGGAACTCCGCGTCCTCGACGCTGACGACGACCGCCACCGCAAGTCCATGCCGCTCCACCGTGCAGGCCTGTTCTCCCCGCGCGACGGCGTTGGCGATGTCCTTGAAATGCACCCTGAAATGCGACGCGCTCACGGTCTCTTCATTCATGCTTCGAACCCTACCAACCGGGTCCGACACTCCCCGGCGGCCGGGGAGAAAAAATTAATTTTTTTTTGGGGAGGGGGCCTCGGACGGCTCGACTTCGCTGGGCTCGTACTGCACGCGCTGCAGCAGCCCCCGGGGGGCGAGGGCGGTTACTCCTTCTTCGCCGCCGCCCCGGCCGGAAGCCTGAGGCGCCGATGCTACCGCCGGACGGCGAGCAGGTGTACCGGGATCCCGCCGTTCTGCGTCCGTAGCAGCGGCTGCCAGGGAAGGCCCGACGCCCGGGCCGCGCTCTCGTCGGCGACGACGGCGGCGGCGCTCCAGGAAGGCCGTCGGCGCGCGGCATCTCCCAGCTCCCGGAAGAGAGCGCGCAGGTCGCCGCCGATGCGCACGCCATAGGGCGGATTGCAGGCGATCAGTCCCGCCCCCTGCGCGGCGGGAAGTTGGGCGACCTGCCGCTGGTCGATTTGCAGCGTCACACCCGCCCGGGCCGCATTCTCGCGGGTCGCGGCGACGGCGCCGGCGTCCTGATCCGAAGCCTCGATCAGAGCGGGCGGCGCCCGGTCCCCGGCGCGGGCGGCAGCGAGGAGAGCTTGAAAAGGGCGGACCTCGAAGCCGGGCCACTGCTGGAAGGCGAA
>JANXXR010000484.1 GCA_025350525.1 Deltaproteobacteria bacterium | reverse complement strand
GCCGCCCCCGCCCGCGAGCCGCCCGGCAGGATGAAGCTCTTCATCTCCGGCAGCTCCAAAGTCAGCCGGTCGATCTCCTGCTCCAGCCGCACCACCAGGGCCTCGGTGATGCGCGGGACCTGCTTGGGAGCGGCGGCGGCGTCGGGAGTGGCCAGTTCCGCCCCCAGCGTGAACAGCTCGCTCTGCAGCGCATCGACCAGGGCACGCAGGTCTCCCTCGGGCAGCTCCTCGCGGGCCACGCCCAGGGCGGAGTTGAGCTCGTCCACGTCTCCGTAGGCGGCGACGCGCAGGTCGTCCTTGCGCACCCGCGGCCCGCCGAAGAGTCCCGTCGAGCCGTCGTCGCCGCGCCGCGTGTAGATCTTCGCCAAGCCTGGCCTCGCCTCGCGGACGGGAGCCCGATCTTCCTCGAGCCCGCTCCGCTGCAGCCTGATAAGCTCGAAGGGCAATGCACCGCAAGGCTTTCAGCGCCCTCTTGCTCAGCTTCACCGCCTGCGGCGGCATGAAGGATCCTGCCGCCGTGGCCGACAAGTTCGTCGACAAGTATTACGTCGAGTCCGATCAGGACCGGGCGCTGCCCTTCACCACCGGCGTCGCCGAGATGCACCTCAAGGACGAGCTCAGGCTCACCGCCGAGGCGCGCCGCGGCCAGACGGGCGGCATGCAGGTGCGGCAGGTGCGCGTCTATTACACGCGCAAGGCGCTCAGCGGCGAAGGCGCGGGCCGCGAGGCCGACTACGATCTCGACATCCGCCCGCAGGGCGGCGGCGAACTGCACCGCGACGCCCATCTCCGCCTCGCCCGGGAGCCCGACGGCACCTGGCGGGTGGCGGACTTTTCGGAGACACAGAAGTGAAGCTCGACTTCAAGGTCACACCCGACGCCGCTGGCCAGCGCCTCGACAAGTTCCTGCGCAAGCGCATGGAGAACATGCCGCTCAGCCATCTCTACAAGATGGTCCGCACCAAGAAAGTCCGGGTCAACGGCGCAAGGGCGGAGATCGCGCAGCTGCTCGAGTCGGGCGACGAGATCACCGTCCACGTCCTCTCGCAGGCCGCCGCGCCCCTGCCGCCCAAGCCCGCCTCCGCCGTCGGGCAGGACTTCAAGGTCATCTACGAGGACGAGCATATCCTCGCCTGCGACAAGCCCACCGGGCTCGCCATCCATCCAGGGTCGGGCATCACCGGCGAGACGCTGGTCGATCAGGCGCGCGCGTACTTCGAGCGGCAGGGCCTGCAACAAGCCGACGGCGAGTTCAAGCCCAGCCCGGCCCACCGCCTCGACCGCGAGACCAGCGGCGTCGTGATCGTCGCCAAGACGCGGCAGGCGATGGTGCGGCTCACCGAGATGTTTACCGCCGGCGAGCCCGACAAGACCTACCTGGCGCTGGCCAAGGGCCGCTTCCAGAAGGACAAGGGCAGCATCGACCTGCGCCTCCCCGAGCACCAGCAGACGAAGAACAGCAAGGTGCAGCGGGGCGTCAACATGCAGGAGGCGCGCACCAACTGGCGCAGGCTCGCGGGCGGCCCCGAGGCGACGCTGCTCGAGCTGCAGATCGAGACCGGGCGCACGCACCAGATCCGCCGCCACCTCGAGGCCATCGGCCACCCCATCGTCGGCGACGGCAAGTACGGCGACTTTCCCTTCAACCGGACCGCCGCGCGGCAGTGGGGGCTCAAGCGCATGTTCCTGCACTCGACGCGGCTCGCAATCGCCCACCCGCTGACCCGCAAGCGGCTGGTCTTCAACTCCGCCCTGCCCGAGGAGCTGTTGCAAAGCCTGCCCCGCGCGGGCATCCAGTGGACGACACCGCCGCCAGAGTGAGTGGGCAAGCGGGCGCACGGCCCTTAGCTTGTGCAGGATGAATCGCGCCGGGTCCCTTGTTTCGGTATAGGACGACACCAAGATGGCCAACCTCCCTTACCGCACTCCGCCGACGCCGTTCTTCCGCCGCGTCTTCAACCGGCTGGTCGCCGACCGCGGTCCGGGGCGCAAGCCGCTCTGGATGTTGCTCGCCATTCCGCTGGGCGCGCTCGGGGTCATCGCGGCGGGCGCCGGCGCGGCGGTCTACCTGTCCTTCGCCAAGGGCCTGCCCTCCATCGAGTGGGCGCGGCACTACCGCCCGCCCATCGTCACCACCATCTGGAGCGGCGACGAGCAGCTGATCGGCGAGTTCTACAACGAGCGCCGCGTCGTCGTTCCCTACGAGCGCATTCCCAAGCGGCTCAAGCAGGCGCTGGTGGCCTCGGAGGACCAGGACTTCTTCGAGCACGGCGGCGTCAGCTTCACCGGTCTTCTGCGCGGCCTCTACCAGACGTACATCCGGCACAAGCGCATCGTCGGCGGCTCGACCCTGTCGCAGCAGACCGCCAAGGCCATCCTCGCCAGCGCCGAAGGCGTCAAGGCGGCGCACGAGCGCAAGGGCATCGCCGGCATCCGGCGCAAGGTCCGCGAGTTCATCCTGACGCGGCGCCTCGAGCGCAACTTCGACAAGGAGCACATCCTCTGGCTCTATTTGAATGAGGTGTATCTCGGCCATCATTCCTATGGAGTGCAGGCGGCGGCGGAGAACTACTTCCGCAAGAACGTCTGGGAGCTGTCCCTGCCCGAGGTGGCGCTGCTCGCCGGGCTGCCCCAGGCGCCCACCGAGTTCTCGCCCTTCGCGCATCCGGAGAAGGCGAAGAACCGCCGCGCCTACGTGCTGCGGCGCATGACCGAGGAGGGGATGATCACGCAGGCCGAGCGCGAGGCCGCGGACGGCGCCGTCATCAAAGTATACCCGGTACAAGACATCTTCCGCGAGACCGCGCCCTACGTCACCGAGCACCTCCGCCGCGACCTGGTGACGCGCTATGGAAACGAGCGCCTGCTCAACGAGGGTCTTCAAGTGTACGCCACCGTCGACCTCGAGCGCGAGCACGACGCCATCGCCGCCACCATCAAGGGCGTCATCGAGGCGGACAAGCGGCAGGGCTATCGCGGCGCGCTCTTGCACCTGCTCGCCAAGGACTGGGACGACTTCGCCAAGAAGGAGCAGAAGTTCCTCGAGGGCGACGGAAAGAACGACGAGGTCATCGCCGCGCTGGTGACCGCCATCGACAAGGACGGCAAGGCTGCCAGCGTCGCCGTCGGCAGCGCGCGCGGAAAGTTGCCGCTCTCGGAAGCGTGGTGGGCGCGCAAGCCGAATCCCGAGCTGAACTCGGAGTATTCGCGCATCGCTTCGTTGAAGAACGTGCTCGCTCCCGGCGACGTGGTGCTGGTGCGCGCGATGAAAGGGGACGAGTACTCGCTGGAGCAGGAGCCCAAGCTGCAGGGCGCCATGATCTCCACCGACCCGAACAGCGGCTACGTGGTGGCGATGATCGGCGGCTACGACTTCGAGAAGAGCGAGTTCAACCGCGCCTTCCAGGCCTGCCGGCAGCCGGGGTCGGCGTTCAAGCCCATCGTCTACAGCGCGGCCATCGAGAAGCGCGGCTTCACCGCCTCGACGCTCTTGGTGGACGCCCCCATCGTCACCGACGACGACTCCACCGGCAAGCGCTGGAAGCCCGAGAACTACGAGCAGGAGTTTCTGGGCGACGTGCCGGTGCGCCTCGCGCTCATCCACTCGATGAACACGCCCGCCATCCGCACGCTGATGGCGGTGGGCGTGAAGTCGGCGGGGGCCTGGGCGCACAAGCTCGGCATCTCCACCAAGATCAACGAAGACCTCTCGATGGCGCTGGGCTCCTCCTGCGTCTACCTCTCCGACCTGACCGGCGTCTATTCGACCTTCGCCCGGCTGGGCAAGAAGTCGAAGATGATCTACCTGCGCCGCGTGCTCGACCGCGACGGGCGCATCCTCGAGGACCACAGCTCGTTCTACGATCCGTGGACCTGGGAGGACGACCGCGTCGCCGCCGGATACGCCAAGCTCTTCGAGGTGCCCGCGCAGGTGATGGCGCCCGAGACGGCCTTCCTCACCCAGCAGCTCATGACCGAGGTCTGCAAGCCGCCGGGAACGGGGGCGCGCGCGGCGGCGCTGGGGAAGCCGGTGGCCGGAAAGACCGGCACCACCAACGACCTCTTCGACGCCTGGTTCATGGGCTACACCCGCGACCTCGTCACCGGCGTCTGGGTCGGCTACGACACCTACGAGTCGCCGATGGACAAGTACGCCACCGGCGGCCACTACGCGCTGCCCATCTGGCTCGACTACATGCAGAAGAGCCTGAAGGGCGTTCCGCAGGGCAACTTCGAGTCGCCCAGCGAGAACATCGTCTGGGTCAACGTGGACGGCGACACCGGAAAGCGCGCCACGCCGGAGACGCGCACGCCCGTGCTCGAGGCGTATCTGAAGGGAAGCGAGCCGCCCGACGAGAGCGGCGCCGCGGTAGCAGCGACGCCCGGGAATCCCGGCCAGCCGGCCCAGCCTGCGCCTGCTCCGACGGCGTCGCAGGCGGCGGATCAGATGCTGAAGGGCGGACTGTAAGCAGAGGGGCCTGAGGCCTGCAGGCGTGTTACAACCCGCCGCATGATCGGCGGCCTCTCGATGACGGAAGTCATCATCATCCTCGGCCTGGCCCTGCTGCTGCTCGGGCCGGACCAGCTTCCACAAATGGCGAAGTCCATCGGCAAGGGCCTGCGCGAGATCCGCAAGGCCACCGATGATCTGAAGGGCCAGTTCGAGTCGGAGATCGCCAAGTTCGAAGAAGAGCCCAAGCGGATGATCGCGCCGGTGCCTCCGCCGCCGCTCGACACCGCTGCCGCCGCCGCCGCTGCCGCGAAAGATCCTGCCGCCGCGCGCGCCAACGCCCGCATGGCCGCCAGCGCGCCGCCCGCGCCGGCGGCGCCACCCGCACCCGC
>JANXXR010000368.1 GCA_025350525.1 Deltaproteobacteria bacterium | reverse complement strand
CTCATCGAGCGGCTCTTCGCCTGGCTGATGCGCTGCCGGCGTCTGGTCACTCGCTACGAGACAAAGGCCGAGAACTTCCTCGGCCTCCTGCGGCTCGCCTGCGCCCGCTTGCTCTGGAAAAGGTTGTGAGATGCGTTCTAGTGGGGCACGCGGTACAGCGTCGCAGTCCGGTACAGGTAACCCACCAGGGGTAATGACGCCCACCACCGACGCTCCGAACAAGAGGGCGGGAGCGAGACGGAAGCGGCCGAGGGGGCGCAGATCGAGCACGGCGAGCGCGGTCCCAAGGAAGAAGAGCCCGACGGCCGCGTTGGGCGCCATGCGCCCGGGGAAGATCCGGCTCTGCTCGTAACTGTCCCCGCGCGCGATCAGCTCGTCGAGGTGCAGGTCCCAGCCGAAGAGATACTGGCAGAGCGTGAGGAAGCCGAGGAGCGCGCAGACCGCCGCGAGCGCCCGCGCCAGCCGGACCCGCCCGGCTGCGGCCGGCGCGCGCCGCTGCAAGAGCAGCGCCCCGCTCGCGCAGAGCAGGCAGAGCGCGGTGTTGGCCTTCATGCGGGAGCCGAGGAACTCGATCGCCCATTCGCGGTGCGACAGCCAGAGCCCGAGAAGGCAGCTCGTCAGCACCGCCACCGACCCGGAGGCGAGCAGGACCAGCGTCCGCAGCGGCTGGCTTCCCGTGGAAAGCTCGAGGGGGATCGTGCGCGCTGGTGTTTCCGCCATCCACTGGATCTCCCGGCCACCGGCCCGGCCGCTCCTTATCACACGACCGGTGCCGGGCGGCCTCGACCTTCTGCTTCTCGGCGTCGAAGTCCTCGACGATGTTCAGGGTGGCGCGGGTAAAGTTCTCCGGGGTGACCGTGGTCTCGGTCCCTGTGTCTGCAAGCGCGGCGGTCATTGGCCGCTCGGCGCCAGGCTTCGCTCCAGTTCGGCGATCTCCTTCTTCAGCTCGATCATCTTCAGCTCGCGGCCGACGGTCAGCTTCTGGAACCGCTCCAATTCGGCGAGGCGCTCCAGCTCCTTGTTGCGCTGCTCGGCCACTTCCGCCTCGGCGCGCTTCTGGCCGGTCACGTCGCGGGCGGCGGCGAAGACGCCGATGACCACGCCGCGCACGTCCTCATAGACCGAGGCGTTGTCGAGCACGTTGGTGAGCCGGTCGTTGCGGTCGCGGATGGTGAGCGGGTAGTCGGTGACGAAGCCCTTCGAGAAGACCTGGAGGTAGCCTTCCCGCGCCTCCTTCGGCTTGGTGAAGTAGTCGGAGAAGTCGGTGCCGATCATCTTCTCGCGCGGCACGCCGGTGACCTTGATGGTCGCCTCGTTGACGTCGGTGATCTTTCCCTCGGTGCTGATGGTGACGAGCGGATCCAACGAGGCCTGGCAGCGGGGAGTCCCAATTGCGACAGGGAAACGGCTGGCGCGGGTCTCGAGCGCATCACATCGACGGCCCGTTCGCTCGCAGTGAACCGCGGGATCGGTGCAGCGAACGGTGGAAATGCCGGCGGCCCAGCAACGTTGTACCGGGACAAGACAAGGGGACCCCCTATGACATCGCTCATTGCAGTCACCGCGCTTCTCGCTGCCGCAACCGAGAGCGGAACCATTACCATCACCTCCACTTCCGCCGAGGCCGCGGCCGCCTACGTCGAGGGCTACGATCAGCTCTTCGCCGGACACGGCGACCTGGCGCGGGCGGCGGCCAAACGCGCGCTCTCGCTCGATCCGAATCTGCTGCTCGCCCAGGCGCTGCTCTATGCGATCACTCCCGGCACCGAATCGATGCAGAAACTCGACGCCGCCGCCGAGGCCGGTAAGTCGCTGCCCGAGGCCGAGCGGACCGAGCTCGCCGCCTGGGCCGCCGCCAAGCACTTCGACAACGAGAAGGCGCGCGCCCTGCAGTTGAAGCTGCTCGAGCTGGCCCCGGGCGACTGGCGCGCGCACTACTACGTGGGCAGCACGGCTTTCTTCCAGGGGCACGACGTCGAGGTGGGCAAGAAGGAGGTGCTCGAGGCCTCCCGGCTCAACCCGAAGGCGGCGGCGCCCTGGACCACGCTCGCGGCCATCGCCGTCGAGCAGGGCGATCCGGCTGGCGCGGCTGAGGCGCAGAAGCACGTGGCCGACATGCGCCCCGACGATCCGGCCGCGCAGGCCGACTATGCGTACGCGCTGATCACCGCCGGCAGGCTCGACGACGCGGAGGCGACCGCGCGCAAGGCGGCGGCGCTTCCCAACGCCGACGCGAAGCCGTTCGCGGCGCTGGCCAACGTCGAGCTCTACCGCGGGCAGTACGGGCGCGCCCACCAGGATCTGACCAAAGCGCGATCACTCTCGAAGGACGATGCCGAGCGGATGGGCCTGATCGCCTTCGAGACGCTCGGATACGCGGCCGAGGGCAAGTTCCAGGGCGCGATGCAGTCGGCGGCCGCGCTGGAGAAGGAGGCCCGCGCGGGCAAGAACCCGAACTTCTACGTCTTCGCCGCCATGCAGCGCGCCTTCGCCGCGAACCTCCTCGGCAAGTTCGGCGAGGGCCGCAAGTATGCGGCCGAGGCGCTGGCGCGCAGCGAGAAGGAGCAGCTCTCGGACGCGGGCCGCAAGGGGCTGCAGCGCGGGATCTTCACCGCCGCGATATGGGCGCAGGCGTTCGGCAAGCAACTCGGCGAGGCGGAGAGGACGCTGGTGCTGTTGGAGAAGGACGCGGCGGAATCGCCCAACGACAACAACGTCCAGTCGGCCGCCGCCTGGGGCCGCGGCATCCTCAAGCTCGCCCGCGGCGACGCAAAGGGCGCGGCGGACGAGACGCAGAAGTGCGTGCCGACCTTCGACCTGTGCCACTTCCACCAGGCGCTCGCGCAGGAGAAAGCCGGCGACGCGGCCGCCGCGCAGGCGACTCGCGCCAAGTTGCTGGCGCAGCAGCGATCGCAGGACAGCTTCTTCCTCACCCTGCGCTCGCAGCTCTTGAAGAAGGGCAAGCAGATGGCGAGCGCGAACGACTAGGCCTCGAGTTAGCTGCCATCGCCGAGCGGGAAGAGCGTCGTCGTGACGTTCCCGTAGGCGAGCACGAGGGCGCCAGCGACGACCGAGACCTTCGCGACCGCGCTCGGCGCGTAAAGGTCGCGTCGAACAGGTACGTGCCTGCGAGCTTGGCGAGTTCGGCCGGTGCCCGCGCGACTGGCTTCGCGACCGGTGGTAGCAAAGCTTGAGGTTCCCACAAGATCTGGGAGATGTCGTTGACCATCGGCCTTACCGCCGCGATGTAGAAGTTCGAGAGCGCGATCTTGCCGCGCGACACGGCCTGATAAAACGCCTTCGAGGTTGGAGCGACCTCCCACTCCAGACCTTGTCGAGGCCCGGCCGGCGCGCACCAACTTGCCGCTCTCGTCAAAATGACGATCTGGCTTTCCACTTGGTGTCCTTCGATGCCAATGTGCCCCTGGCTGGACTCGACATTTGCGGTCCCATCTACCGTCACCACCTGGACACCTCGGGCCACGGATTTCCCTGGAGTAACTCTCATGCGATCGACGACTCTTGTTTTCGCCGCTCTTCTTTGCGCCGCCAGCGCAGCTTCCGCCTCGGACGACCTGACCGTCGTCTACAAGAACACGCACGACGGCAAACCGGCTGATCCGACCACCTACTACCTGACCAACGACCACACGCGCATGGAGATGGGCGAGGGTCACGTCATGATCATGGACCCGAAGACCGGGACGATGACGCAGCTCGATAGCAAGGCGAAGACCTACTATACGACCACCAAGGCGGACCTCGACGCGTACGCGGCCAAGATGGCGGTGATGATGAACGATCCGGAGATGAAGCAGGGCATGGCGATGATGTCCGGCATGGCCAAATCGATGTCGGAGTACGAGGTCGTGGTGCAGAAGACGGGGCAGACGAGAGAGGTCGCCGGCTTCCATTGCGAGGAGTGGTTGGTGAAGACAAACGAGTTCACCACCATCAAGGAGTGCGTCACTACCAAGCTGCAATACCCCGCCCACGCTTATGACGCTTTCAAGGACTACGGCGAGACCATGAGGAAGGCGATGAGCCCCATGATCGGGTCGGCGAGCAAGGGCATGAAGGACCGGGAGGAGAAGATGAAGCTCCTCAAGGGATTCCCGGTCGCGACCTCGACGGTGTCTGAAATCATGGGGACCAGGACGACGACCGAGAGCGAAGTGACCGAGGTCCGGCACAGCTCGATTCCGGCTTCCACCTGGGAGGTCCCGGCCGGCTACACCAAGGTCGAGAACCCCATGATGAAGGCATTTGAAAAGCGCAGCCGCTCTCATCCCCGCAGGCAATAGGTTGCTGGCGGCTGCTGCTCCTTAACAGAGGAGCGAAATGAAGACATACAGGTTGATAAGGATCTTGCGCTCGTGGGCGGCGTCCTGCTGCTGGTGATGGGAAACAAGAAGAGCTGAGGGCGAGAAGGTCAGGACGACAGACGAGCCGCTTCGTCATCTCTGGAGCGCGTGCTTGCGCAGGAGCCGGTAGAGGTAGACGCGGTCGACGCCCGCCTCCTGGGCCGCCGGCGCGACCTTGCCGTGATGCCGCTCGAGCAGTGCCCGCAGGTACCCGCGCTCGAACTCGTCGAGGGCGCGGCGCCGGGACGCGGCGTATGGACCCGGATCGCCGGACGAGGACTGCGCGGGTTCCGCCTCCTCCAGCGGCATCGCCTGCTCGAACACCGCGCAGCGCTCGAGGAAGTTGCGCAGCTCGCGGACGTTGCCGGGCCACGCGGCGCGCGCGAGCGTGGCGAGGAAGCCGGGCTCGAGCAGGGCCTCCCTGACCGGCCCCCGGGCGCCCAGCTGCTGCAGGAGCCTCTCGACCAGCACGGGAATGTCGCCGGTGCGCTGCCGCAGCGGCGGCAGGGTGATGCGGACGACGGCCAGCCGGAAGTAGAGGTCGGGCCGGAACTCGCCGCGGTTCACCAGCGTGCGCAGGTCGCGATGCGTCGCCGCGATCACCCGCACGTCCACGGGTATGGGCGCATGGCCTCCGACGCGGCGGATCTCCCGCGCTTCGAGCACGCGCAGCAGCTTGGGCTGCAGGTCGAGCGGCAGCTCGCCGATCTCGTCGAGGAAGATGGTCCCGCCCTCCGCCTCCTCGAAGGCGCCGCGCTCGTGCCCGAACAGCTCGCTCTCCACTAGATTTGCCGGCATCGAGCCGCAGTCGACGACGACCAGCGGCTGGTCGCGGCGCGGGCCCGAGGCGTGCAGCACCGGTGGAGCCGTCTGCGCCGCGCGCTCGAGCAGCGCATAGAGCGTGCGCATCGAAGGCGAGGAACCGACCAGGCCGCCCAGCGAGGTCCTATCCGAGCTCGGCAGCAAAAACTTCTCGCCGCTCAGGCTGAAGCGCAGGGTGGACCGGCCGGCGCGCAGCTCGCTGCCGCCGCGCAGGTAGGCTTCGACGACGCGCATGCCGTCGACGAAGGTTCCGTTGCGGCTCTCGAGATCGCGGACGCGAACGGCGCTGCCGTCGGGCAACAGCTCGCAGTGGAAGCGCGAGACGGTTCGGTCGGACAGGACCACGTCGTTGCTCGGGTGGGAGCCGATGGAGCAGCGGGCCGAGGAGAGGTCCCACGCTTGCGGCTTGGGACCTTCGAGCGCGAGGTGGAAGCGGTGGATCTGGTTTGCTGCCAGCGATTCGTCCGGCAGGGTCTCGGTGGGCGAGAGGGCGAGGGGGTCGGGTCGGAGGTCGGACGATCGGCCATGGCCTGGGATCTGGACAGAGGTGCCGGGGCGGCGCAAGCGGCGCGTGAGGTGCTCAGTCCGCCGCCTGGCGTGGTACAGCCTGCCGCAGCCTCGGAGCCCGACATGTCTTTGCCCGTCACTGTCCTCTACGGCACGCTCAACGTGCTCTTGACCGCCGCGCTGGCCCTGAACGTGAGCCGGCTGCGCATCCGCCATAAGGCGTTCGTCGGCCAGATGCCCGAGCCGCTGCTGCGCCCGGTGCGGGCGCACGGCAACAACGCCGAATGGCTGCCGGTCACCGTCTTCCTGGTGGCCTTCCTCGAGTTGCAGCATGCCCCATCGATTCCGCTCCACCTGCTGGCGGGAGGGTTGCTGGCTGCGCGCGTAATTCGGGACTCGTGCATGCTCGCGCGCATCAGCGCCCGGCCCGCCGTCGTCGCCAACTACTTGATGGTCTTCGGCATGGCATTCTGGTCGCTTTGGCTGCGCTTGCGCTGGTGAGTCCAGTCGCCGGAGCTGGAGTTGATCCCGCGGCTCCGGCGGACCCAGACGGGAGCAGGTCGGCGCCGCCTCACCACCGCGTGCCGAAGCCGAGCGTCGCGTAGATCGGCAACAGCGGTTTCGCGCCCCCGGCATCGCGGAGCCCGCCGAGCCGCAGCACGAGATCGTGGCGCCCGAACGAGACGCCGAGCTGCGCGCCCGCACGCAGGGTGGCGGCGGTGTCGGCGTACCAGCCGTCGCGGGCGCCGGCGAACACGAGCCGGCGGTACGCGTCGGAGTGGACGACGCGCGTCGCCAGGGTCCAGTCGAGGCCGAGCTCGGCCGCCGCGAACCAGCCGGGAGCGAAGTAGCCCCCCACCGCGCCCAGGTCTGCGCCGAAGCCGGTGAAGCGGCCGGCGTCGTTGCTCGCGCCGCGCAACGTCGGCGCAAAGCTGGCCGCGAGCTTCCAGCGCTCGCCGCTCGCGACGGGCAAGAGCGCGGTCGCGCGCAGCCGGAAGTCGCCGTGCGCGAGACCCGACCACGGCGCCGTCAGCTCACCGCCGAGCAGCACCACCCCGCCGAGGAGCCCGACCGCGCGCGCGTAGCCGGCGTCCGCGACCAGGCCATACTCGGCGCCGGTGCGGACGCTGACGAGGTTCGGCGAGGCGAGGTCGAGCCGCGCGAGGTTCAGCTCCTGCGCTCGGACCACGCCGGGCGCCGCGACGAGCAGCGCGATGAGCGCGAACGCCAACCCGTGCCGGCTCATCGCCCACCTCCAGCGAAGCCGATCGAGGCGAAGTACGCGCGCGCGTGGGCGAGGTACTCGTCGGGCCGCTCCCAGATCATCTGGTGCCCGACGCCTTTCATGGTGACGATCTCGGCCGCGGGGTAGCTGGCCGCGAGCTCCTGCTGTTGCGCGAGCGTGGCGGCCGTGTTGAGGTCGCCGCGCAGGAAGAGCACCTTGGGTTTGAAGCCGCCGAGGCGCGTCGTCCAGTCGAAGCCGCGCCGCGCCAGCGCGAGGAGCGCGGCGTTGACCACCGCTCCCTCGCGCCACATGGGCATCGGATTCTGCGGATCGCAGTGCTCGGCCGGCGGTCCCCCCTCGGCCAGGAGCATGCGCAGGTAGTCGGCGCGCGCGTGGTCGTCGGGCGAGAGGAACTGGCCTGCCCAGAAGGCGCCGTCGAGCTGCTCGCCGGCCAGCGGGTACGAGCCGGTGAGGCGGGCGAGAAAGTCGTCGAGCTGCCGCTTGGTGAATCCACCCGGCTCGCTGAGGATGGCGCCGCGCACGCGCCCGCCGTAGTCGCCGTGCTCGTTGATGAACCAGGTCGCGTACATCGCGCCCCACGAGTGGCCGATGAAGACGAGCGGCTGGCCGGGCGCGACGGTGTAGTGCTCGATCACCTGACGCAGATCCTCCGGGTAGGTGTCGAAGGTGTAGAAGCCCTGATCGAACCGCTGCGAGAGGCCGGCGCCGCGCTGATCCCAGAACACCACGCGGTAGCCGTCGGCGGCGAGCGCCTGGAGCGGCAGGAGCCCGCGATAGTCGCTGCCCGGGCCGCCGTGCAGCACCATCACGATGGGCGCCGCCGGATCGCCGAAGGCCTCGGCGTGGAAGAGCGCCCCGGCCATCTCCGCGCGCGGGAGCGTCGGGTCCTCGACCACCGTCTTCGGCACCAGGTTTCCGGCCGCGCCCGGGTCCAGGCAGGCCGACAGCAAGAACGCGAACAACAGTATGCATCTCGGCATGTGTTCCTCCTTGCTGACCTTGTACGGGCGGCCGGCGCCAGGCGCGTTCGCTCCAAGGAACGCGGACGGGCGCCCGCCGGATCGGGGCGTCCGACTTTCTTAGCTCGTTGAGACCCGGGGCGTTTTTTGCGCCGTCCGGCGCTCACGGAACTCGCTCGGCGTCAGCCCCGTGTAGCGCTTGAAGAAGCTGTTGAGCGTCGACTTGGAGTTGAAGCCGGCCTCGAGCGCGAGGTCGAGGACGCCGCGGCTGTCCTGCGCGCGATCGGAGAGCGAAGCCATCAGCTCCTCGGCGCGGTACGAATTGACAAAGACGAAGAAGCTCTTGCGAAGGTGAAGGTTCAGCACCTGGCTGACGGTGTGCGGCGGCGCGCCGACGGCGTCGGCGAGCGCTTGCAGGGTCAGCGCCTGGTCGCGGTAGAGCTTCGCATCGGCCATCTTCGCCGTGATGCTGCGCGCGAGCTCGGCCGCCTCCTCGTCCTCGAGCCGGTTGCGCTGGTACTTGGGTAGCGGCTTGGGCGGCTCGGCGGTCTGCGCCGCGCGCGCCTTCTGGAACAGCTCGGGCTGCCAGAGGCTGACGTAGCCGGTGAGGAACACCACCAGCGCCGAGCCCACCTGAATGGCGCCGGCGAAGCTGCGCAGCCCGGCGGGCGCGGCGCCGGCCGCCTGAAGGAGCCCGCCCGCAATCACGACGCTCCACACGCCGCCGTGCGCGAGCACCATCGCCGTCAGCCAGCGCAGGTCGATGCGCGCCAGATCGCTGAAGTAGCCCTCCATCTTGCCCCGGTAGCGCCGCAACGAAAGCCAGCTCGCCGCGAGGTAGGCCGGCGCCTGCGCGAGGAGCAGCAGCTTGAAGGCCCGCAGTCCCCAGGGCGCCTGGCCGGCCAGGTAGGCCTGCGCGAGGGCGAGCTTGGCGGGACCGTCCTTGAGGTAGAAGCCCTGCAAGAGGTAGAGCACCTGCGCGGCAAAGGGCAGCCCGTGCAGGAGCCAGCGCGGCTCGAAGCGCCGGGCCGGCGCAGTGAGCGCGACGACATAGAGGTAGAGCAGCGGCCCGAAGAGGAATGGCAGCGGCATGCCGAGCGCGATCAAGTGTGGGTGGCCCGCGAAGCCCCAGCGCGCTTCGACCACGCCGAGGAGCAGCATGAGCGAGAGCGCGCCCACCAGGGCCGCGAGGAGCCGGTTGGCGAGCGGATCCCGGCGACGCGCCGCGAGCGCGGCTGCAAGCGCGCCGCCTTGCAGGGCGCAGACCAGGATCACTCCGCTCAACAGGTCGCCCACGCGCCGCTCCCCGGGCGCGCCGCGCCCGCCGGCCAGCATAGATCGTCACTGTCGCGTCCGGAGGTGAAGCTCTCGATCGGCGCTGCGTTCACGGCGCTCGGGAGCGTTCGCGGAGCGAGCTGGAGCGCAGGTGCTTCGGCGACTTCGCTGTCGCGACGATCAGCACCGGGCGTGGTGATCACCTTCAAGAGCTCCGCACCGCCCGCCGACGTCTGGGGCTTCTCCGCCGGCTCGAAGTTTCTGCTACAAAACTTCGAACGAGATCTCTACGATACAGACCGGCATGAAAACCATGTTGCCGCCAAAACAGCGAGAAGCGTTGTTCCGCACCTTGCAGGCCCGGTTCGAGGAGAACGTGAACCGGCACCAGGGGCTCGCTTGGGCCGAGGTCAAAGCTCGACTCGAGGCCGACGCCGCGAAGCTTTGGTCGCTCAATGAGATGGAGAAGACCGGTGGCGAGCCCGACGTCGTCGGTCGCGACAAGAAGACTGGCGAGTACGTCGTCTACGACTGCTCAGCGGAGAGCCCTGAGGGCCGCAGGAGCGTGTGCTTCGACCGCCAGGCCCTCGAGTCGAGGCAAGAGCACAAACCCAGGAACAGCGCGCTCGGCATGGCCGCCTCGATGGGCATCGAGCTGCTCACCGAAGACGAATACCGAGCGCTCCAGAAGCTCGGCGAGTTCGACACCAAGACCTCGAGCTGGGTGCAGACGCCTGCCGAGATCAGAAAGCGCGGTGGCGCGCTGTTCTGCGATCGGCGCTACGACCATGTCTTCACGTACCACAACGGGGCGGAGTCCTATTACGCCGCGCGGGGCTTCCGAGGCTCGCTCAAGGTTTAGCACTGAGGAAATCCCATTGTCGCACCTTGATCACGACCTTACCTTTGGCTCGTCCACTTTCGACGTAGGCCAGCGCTTCATTCGTCGACTGGAAGGGAAAGACCTTGTCCACGACCGGGCGGACGTGCCCGGCTTCGAGGAGGGAAGCTATCTGCCGCAATTGGTCGCCGTTTGCTTTCATGAAGAGAAACGAAAACATGACCTTGAGGGACTTCGCCTTTCGCCTCACGGCAAAGCTCAAGAACCAGGTGAAGAGCTTCACGAACCAGGGCGCTCCGATCTGGTCCGCAAAGCCCGGATCAGGTGGACCGGAGATCGAGACGAGGCGCCCACCGGGTCGCAAGATGCGCAAGGACTTATCGAGCGCTTTGCTATCCTGGCTATGCAACACCAGGTCGTAGCCGCTCAGCCTGGTTTCAAAATCTTCTTTCTGGTAGTCCACGGTGATGTCCGCACCAAGGCTGCGAACCAGGTCGACATTCGACGCGCTGGTCGTGGTGGCGACAGTGGCGCCCAGGTGCTTCGCCAGCTGAATCGCAAAGGTGCCTACGCCGCCCGAGCCCGCTTGAATGAAGACTTTTTGCCCCTGCTTCAACTGCCCTCTTTCGACGAGCGCTTGCCATGCCGTCAAACCGACCAGGGGAATCGATGCGGCTTCCTCCATCGTGAGTTTCTTCGGCTTCAATGCCAGGTCCTTCTCCTGGACGGCGATGAGCTCCGCAAAGGTACCGATGCGGGGGTCAGATGGGCGAGCATAAACCTCGTCACCAGTCTTGAAATGCGTCGCGCGAGCGCCGACACGAACCACGACGCCGGCCATATCGTGGCCCAGGATGAACGGTGGGCGGTAAGGCAGGATCTGCTTGAATTCGCCTTTCCTGATCTTTGAATCGAGAAGGTTCACCCCGGCGGCGTGCACCTCGACGAGAACCTCATCGTCCCGCACTTCCGGGTCTGTCATCTCAACCGCCCTGAGTGCGACTTTGCTCCCATAGCGATCCAAAATGAATGCCTTCATGCGGTTTTCCCTGCGGTGGGCGCGTCAAGTCGCAGGTTCTTTCGAATGCCCGCATCCACCATGCCAGCGGGAGCAAAGCGACGAAGCAATCCCAGGCGGCTGGCGCGCCCGCCGGCTGCATATCGAAGTTTCGGGTGAGGCGCGCTGGCCGCTTTCAGCACGGCGGCGGCCACCACGCCCGGCTCGTCTCCAGCGGTGACCATCTCCGTCATCCTCGCGGCCACGGCTGCGCGAGCCTCGCGATAGTCATCGACCTTCGCGTCGGCTTGCAGCAAGTTCGCGTCGAACTGCGTGCTCGTGTTCGCCGGCTCGATGACCGAGACCCGGATACCCCTGGTGCGGAGCTCATGGTCGAGCGATTCCGAATAACCTTCGATCGCGTGCTTGGTCGCGGCATAGAGTGCCATGTACGGCATGGGCAGAAAACCAAGCACGGAGCCGATGTTGATTATTCGGCCACTCTCTTGGAGTCGCATGTGGGGCACGACGGCGCGGGTCATCCGCACGATTCCGAGGAAGTTCGTATCGAAGATCGATTTAGCCTGTTCGATCGAACTCTCTTCAGCTGCAGCCGGCGCAACACCGAAGCCGGCGTTATTCACCAGCAGATCGATCCGGCCTTCTCGTCGCAAAAGATCTCTGACAGCGGCATCGACTGATTCATCGCTGGTCACATCAAGGGGCAGCATCTCGAATGTTCGCTGACCCGCCCGGGCTCCGCGTCTACTGGTACCGTAGACCTTGTAACCCGCCGTTGCGAGCCTCTGGGCGGTTGCCTCGCCAATTCCTGACGAAGCGCCCGTGACAAGCGCGATCTTTCCATTGAGCTTGGCCAAGTGCGTCTCCATGGTTCGTGGGCCTTCAAGCGGCAATCGCCGTGCAGTCCCAAGTCCGTTTTGATAGCGGTCGTAATGATTGACATCAATGAC
>JANXXR010000341.1 GCA_025350525.1 Deltaproteobacteria bacterium | reverse complement strand
GCCGGGCGGCCCGTTTCAGCGCAAGTAGCGCGGCTCACTTGCGCTTCTCGACCCGCAGCTCGCCGTTCTGAGGAACCAGATCCACTTGCATCGCGCGCGCCTTGCCGGTCACGCGGATGCGCCCGTGCGCCACCTCCACCTCGACGGCCTCGTCTCCCAGGGGCGGCGCGCGCAAGAGGCCGCGGGTAGAAACGACGGCGTAGTGCACGCGCTCGCCGCCGCCCACGCCCACCAGCACCGCGTCCCCCGCGGGCGAGAAGGTGGTCAGCACGTCGCCCTCCAGGATCTCGAAGGCCGCCACCCGCGTCCCATTGCGGCGCCGCGCCACCACCACTTCCTTCAGCTCGCCGGCGAAGAGGAAGCGGCCGCGCTGGTAGTCGCCCGCGCACGACTCGCCGGTAATTCCCTGCGGGAGCGCGTCGTGGCTGGCGGCGTCCTTGCAGCGCCGCCGCAGCGATTCGGCGTCGAGCTTTCCGGGGCAGGTGCGCTTCTCGGCCACGCCCGCGCCCATGGGGATGGTCTCTTCGACGCGGCAGGCGGCGATCTCGCTCTCGGGCAGCTGGTTGGGCACCAGGTCGAAGGGCGGCGAGCCGGCCCGGTCGGTCTGGGTCTGGTGCAGCTGCACCGGCGGCACCGCGCTGGCCAAGACCAGGATGGTGAGCAGGGCCTTGATCATGCGCGCCTCGTGAAGCTGGCCACCACCTCGAAATGCGCCGTCTGGGGGAAGAGATCCAGCGGCACCGCCTCGGCCAGCGCGTATCCCGCCGCGGCGAGCCGCTTGCCGTCGCGGGCCAGCGTCGGCGCATCGCAGCTGACGTAGACCACGCGCGGCGGCCGCAGCGCGGCGATGGCTGTGATGGCCTCGGCCGCTCCGGTGCGCGGCGGATCGAGCAGCACCGCGTCGAGCGGGCCGTCGAACCCGCGCGCCACTTCGGCAGCGTCGCCCGCGATCAGCTTCACGGTCAGCCCCGCCTCGTCGGCGCTGCGCCGGAGCAGCGCCAGCGCGGGCCCGGCGCTCTCCACCGCGGTGACCGCGCGGCCGGACAAGAGCGGCAAGGTCAAGGTGCCGCTGCCGCAGAAGAGCTCGAGGAGATGCCGCGCCTCGCCGAGCGCCCGCACCACCTCCGCCTGCAGGAGGGGCACCGCGCCCCGGTTCGCCTGCGCAAAGGTGTCGGGCCGCGCGCGCAGCCGGGCGCCGTTCGGCAGCGGCGGATCGGCGATGACCGGATCGCCCAGCACCTCGGTCGCCAGGGTGATGCCGCGAATTCGTTTGTGTGCCAACAATCTCTCCGCCCGCTTGCGCAGGCCGGGAGTCACCGCGCCGCGCAGGTCGACCGCGCCCTTCGACGCGCCCGCCAACAGGCCGATGTCGGTGACGCCGGGCAGGTCGCCGGCGCCGCGCACCGCCTCCGCCAATCCTTGCAGGAGCGGCTCGAAGAGGAGGCACTCCTCGACGGAGATCACCTCGACGCGCCCGGCCCGCGCAAAGCCCCACAGCCCCTGCCCCGCCCGGTGCATCCGCGCCCGCCGCCGGTAGTGGAACGGCTGCGGGCTCGCGACGATGGCGCCCAGCCGGTAGCTGCCGCGCGCGAAGCCGCCGGTGCGCTCCAGCGCGTCGGCGGTCAGCTCCTCCTTGGCAGCGAGCTGCGCCGCGTACGACACCTGCTGCAGCGAACAGCCTCCGCAGCGGTCGACGATGGGACACGGCGCCGTCACCCGCGCGGCTCCGGGCTGCAGGAGGCGCAGCATCCGCGCGTGTTCGAAGCGCCCCTCGCCGGTGAGATCGGCCTCGACCACGTCGCCGGGCGCCGCGCCGCGCACGAAGACGACGCGCCCTTCGTGCCGCGCCAACGCCTCGCCGCCGTGCACCAGCGACTCGACCAGCAGCTTCGCGATCACGCGCGGGCGAGATCCTGCTGCAGCTTCTCGACCATCTCGCCCAGCATCTGCCTGGTGGCGTCGTCGGGCTCGATGAACTCGATGCCCATGCCGGGCTCGTCCACGCCGGGGCCGCTCGCCTGCGCCCAGGCCACCCGCCCGTTGAGCTTGCACTCGCTGTGTCCGGGCAGCTGCAAGAGCACCTGCACCCGGGTGCCGATGGGCGGCGCGTGGTGCGAGTTGACGAAGACGCCGCCCGCCGAGAGGTTGGTGCCCCAGCCGCTGAAGGTCTTCTGCTCGGAGGTCACGCCGACCATCACCTCGTGATGGACGCGTGCGCTGCGACGCGTGGGAGTGCCGGGCTTCTCAGGCATTGCGATACGATATCAGACTTTGATCGTCCGGAGTTCGGGGGAGATCTTCAGCTGCGGCTCGCAGGCGGCCTGCACTTCTTCCTTGGTCACACCCGGCGCCAGCTCGCGCAGAACCAGCCCCTGCGGCGTCACGTCGATGACCGCCAACTCGGTAATGATGGTGGCGACGCACTTCTTTCCTGTCAGCGGAAGGCGGCACTCCTTGAGGATCTTCTTCGAACCGTCTTTGGCCACCTGCTCCATGGCGACGATGGTGCGCCGCGAGCCGCTGACCAGATCCATCGCCCCGCCCATGCCCTTGACCACTTTTCCGGGGATGGTCCAGTTGGCGATGTCGCCCTTCTCGCTCACCTCCATGGCGCCGAGGATGGCGATGTCGATGTGGCCGCCGCGGATCATGGCGAAGGAGTCGGCGCTGGAGAAGAAGGCGGTGCCCTTCACCTCGGTGACGGTCTCCTTGCCGGCGTTGATCAGGTCGGGGTCGAGCTGCGCCTCGGTCGGGTACGGCCCGATGCCGAGCATGCCGTTCTCCGACTGCAGCACGACCTCGACGCCCTTGGGGACGTAGTTGGCCACCATGGTGGGGATGCCGATGCCGAGGTTGACGTAGTAGCCGTCGCGCAGCTCCTGCGCGGCACGGGCGGCGATCTGCTCGCGGGTCAGTGCCATTACGCGGCGCCTTTCGAGAGGGTGCGCTTCTCGATCCACTTCTGGTAGTTGCCGCCCTGGAAGATGCGCTTCACGTAGACCGACGGCACGTGGACGTTGTCGGGATCGAGCTCGCCCACTTCGACCAGGTGCTCCACCTCGGCGATGGTGATGCGCGCGGCCGTGCACATCATCGGCGCGAAGTTGCGGGCGGTCTTGCGGAACTGAAGGTTGCCCCACTTGTCGCCCTTCCAGGCGCGCACGATGGCGAAGTCGGCCTTGAGCGGCTTCTCGAAGATCATCTCGCGGCCGTCGATGACCCGCGACTCCTTGCCCTCGGCGATGAGGGTGCCCGCGCCCGTCGGCGTGAAGAAGCCGCCCAGGCCCGCGCCCGCCGCGCGGATGCGCTCGGCCAGCGTGCCCTGCGGGTTCAGCTCCACCTGAAGCTCGCCGGCCAGGTACTGGCGCTCGAACTCCTTGTTCTCGCCGACGTAGCTCGCGATCATCTTCTTCACCTGCCGCGATTGCAGCAGGATGCCCAGCCCCTTGTCGGTGGTGCCGCAGTTGTTGGAGATGAGGGTCAGCCCCTTCACCCCCTTTTTGTGGATGGCGGTGATCAGATTTTCGGGATTGCCGCAGAGGCCGAAGCCCCCCGCCATGATCACCGCCCCATCCTGCAGATCTCGGATCGCCTCGTCCGCATTCGCGACAACCTTATTCATTGTCTCGCTCCGCTCGCAATGGACCCGAGAGGTGGCGCCTGCGGCGCATTTTGGACCGGGTTCATGCGCTCCCCTGAGGCCTCAGGCCTGACACTCAATCGCGCTCCACGATCAGCGCAATGCCCTCGCCCCCGCCGATGCAGAGCGTGGCGATGCCGCGCTTCTTATGGAGATCCTTCATCGCGTAGATAAGCGTCACCAGGAGGCGGCAGCCCGAGGCGCCGATGGGGTGACCCAGCACCACCGCGCCGCCGCGGACATTGACCCGGTCGGCCGCGAGGCCGAGGATCTTGTTGTTGGCCATGGCGACGACGGCGAAGGCTTCGTTCATCTCCCAGAGGTCGATGTCCGCCACCTTGAGGTTGGCGCGGGTCAGCGCATTGCGGACCGCGTCGGCCGGCGCGATGGTGAAGTCGATCGGCTCCCGGGCGGCGTGTCCGGAGGCGCCCAGCCGCGCCAGCACCGTGCGCCCCTCTTTTTTGGCCCGCTCGGCGGACATCAGCACCACCGCGGCGGCGCCGTCGTTGATCGACGACGAGTTCGCCGCCGTCACCGTGCCGTCCTTCTTGAAGGCCGGCTTGAGCGAGGCGATCTTCTCCGGCTTGGCATTCTTCGGGCCCTCGTCGTCCTCGACCAGGGTCTTGTTCCCCTTCTTGTCGACGATCTCGACCGGCACGATCTCCGCCTTGAAGGCGCCCGCGGCCTGCGCCTTCTGGGCCTTGAGCGTGCTCTCCCGCGCGTACTCGTCCTGGGCGCTGCGCGAGAGCTGGAAGTCGGCCGCGCACTTCTCGCCGCACATGCCCATGTGCATGTCGTTGTACGGATCCCAGAGGCCGTCGTGGATCATCAGATCCTTGAACTCGACGTTGCCCATGCGCGCGCCGGAGCGGAGTTTGTCGCTGAAGTAGGGCGCGTTGGACATGCTCTCCATGCCGCCCGCCACCGCGCAGTCGGCCTCGCCCAGCGCGATGATCCGCGCCGCCTCGATGACCGCCTCGAGCCCGGAGCCGCAGACCTTGTTGACCGTCACGCAGGGCACACTCTTGGGAAGGCCGGCGTACAGCGCCGCTTGCCGCGCCGGCGCCTGTCCGACG
>JANXXR010000479.1 GCA_025350525.1 Deltaproteobacteria bacterium | reverse complement strand
TTCAAGACGGTGAACGACAGCCTCGGCCACATGCAGGGAGATCTGCTCCTGGTGCAGGTCTCCAAGCGCATCGCCGCCTGCGTGAAGCCGGGCGACACGGTGGCGCGGCTGGGCGGCGACGAGTTCGCGGTGCTGCTCGAGGACTTCTTCGATCCGGAGGAGCCGCTCCGCGCCGCCGAGCGCATCCAGGAGGCGCTGGCCGCCCCGCACGATCTGGAGGGCACCGAGGTCTTTGCCAGCGCTTCCCTGGGCGTCGCGCTGGGGATGCCGGGCTACACCCGCGCCGAGGAGCTGCTCCGCGACGCCGACACCGCCATGTACCGCGCCAAGGATCTGGGCCGCGCCACCTATGCCGTCTTCCACCCCGCCATGCACGCGCACGCCCGGGCGCGGCTGCAGCTGGAGACCGACCTGCGGCGCGCCCTCGAGCGCGACGAATTGCGCCTGCGCTACCAGCCGGTGGTCTCGCTCTCCAGCGGGCAGATCGGCGGCTGCGAGGCGCTGGTGGTCTGGGATCACCCGACGCGCGGCCAGATCCCTCCCAACGACTTCATCCCCAGCGCCGAGGAGACGGGGCTCATCGTCCCCCTGGGCAAGTGGGCGCTGGAGCAGGCCTGCCGCGACTGCAAGTCGTGGCCCGAGCCGGTCTCGGTGAGCGTCAACCTCTCGGGCAAGCAGCTGGTGCATCCGGAGCTGCTCGACCACGTCCGGGCGGCGCTCTCGGCCAGCGGGCTGCTCGCGCGGCGGCTGCGGCTCGAGGTGACCGAGAGCGTGATCATGGAGAACGCCGGCCCGGCGGCCTTGTTATTGACCCAATTGAAGGCAATGCAGGTTCATTTGTTATTGGATGATTTCGGCACCGGCTATTCGTCGTTGAGCTACCTGCACAACTTCCGCTTCGACACCTTGAAGATCGACCGCAGCTTCGTCGCCCGCCTCGACGCGCCCGGCAAGCACGCGGAGATCGTCCGCACCATCGTCAGCCTGGCGCGCGCTCTTTCGATGGAGGTGGTGGCCGAGGGCGTGGAGAACGCCGGCCAGCTGCAGGCGCTGCGGGCGCTCTCGGTGGAGTGGGCGCAGGGCTACTGGTTTTCGCGCCCGGTGGACGCCGCCGCCTTTGGCGACCTGCTGCGGGAGCGACGCGCCTTCCCGCTCAACCCCGCAGCGTGAACCAGAGCATTCCCAAGGTCAGCGCGATGAGCACCGCCGTAGTCGCCCAGGAGACGGCATTGAGAATGGGCCCATTGCGATACTTCCCCATCAGCCGCTCGTCGCCCGCGAGAAGCAACATGAAGACGAGGATGAAGGGCAGGAGCACGCCGTTGGCGGTCTGCGAGAGCAGCAGGATTTTCAATAACGGCAGGCCCGGGATCAGCACCAGCCCCGCGCCGATGACGATCATCGCCGTATACAGGACGTAGAACTGGGGCGCGTCCTCGCGGCGCTTGTCGATGCCGCTTTCCCAGCCGAAGGCCTCACAGACGTAATAGGTGGTGGAGAGCGGCAGGATGCTGGCGGCGAAGAGCGAGGCGTTGAAGAGACCAAAGGCAAAGAGCGTGCTGGCCCAGCGCCCGGCCAGAGGCGCCAGCGCCACGGCGGCGTCCTTGGCCGACTCGATGTGGCCGCCGGCCTTGTAGATGGTCGCGCCGCAGGCGAGGACGATGAAGAAGGCCACCACGTCGGTGACGATGCAGCCGAAGACCACGTCGAGCCGCGAGAGCGCGTAATCCTCGATCTGCACGCCCTTCTCGACGATGGCGCTCTGCAGATAGAACTGCATCCAGGGCGCAATCGTGGTCCCGACCAGCGTCACCACCATGGTCAGCGCCGGGCCGTTGAGCGCCAGCGTGGGCCGCAGCGTGCCCAGCGCCACCGCGTGCCAGTCGGGGTGGGCGAGGACTCCGGCCACCAGGTAGGCGACGTAGAAGAGGCAGGCGACGAGGAAGATGCGCTCGACCAGGCGCGCGGTGCCCTTGACCACCAGCACCCAGACGAGAAGCGCGACCAGCGGCACCGAGACGAAGCGGCTGATGCCGAAGATCTCCAGCGACTCGGCCACGCCGATGAACTCGGCCACGGTGTTGCCGAGGTTGGCCAGTACCAGCGCCAGCATGACGTAGAAGGTCGCCTTGACGCCGAATCTCTCCCGAATCAAGTCGGCGAGGCCCTTGCCGGTGGCCACGCCCATGCGCGCGCACATCTCCTGCACGAGGATGAGCGCGGCGGTGATGGGGATCAGCGTCCAGAGCAGCGAGTACCCGAAGTCGGCGCCGGCCTGCGAGTAGGTGGCGATGCCACCGGCGTCGTTGTCGACGTTGGCGGTGATGATGCCGGGGCCGATCACCGCCATCACCATGGCGAAGCGCGCCCACCGGGACGGCAGGGGACGGACGCCGCGCGAGGGCGTGGCGGTCTCATCCATGCAGGACCTTCTCCAGCACGTCGTCGACGGTGACCACGCCGAGGAGCCGGCCGTCCTTCTCCACCGGCAGCGAGAAGAGGTTGTACTTGGCGGCCAGCTCGGCCACTTTTCCGGCCCGGTCCTCCGGATCGAGCGGCGCCGGGTGCTCGTGCATGATGGCGTCCACCGGAGCCTCGGGCGCCGCCAGCAGCAGGTCGCGCAGGCTGAGCACGCCCAGGAGCCGCCGGTCGCGCTGCACCACGAAGCAGTCGTGGACCTGCGCGACCTCCTTCGCCTGGTCGCGCACCGCCTGCAGCGCCCCCTGCGCGGTCATCGCTGGCGAGAGGCGCAGGAACTCCGGGTTCATCATGCCGCCCGCGCTGTCCTCGTCGTAGGTGAGGAGCTTCTCGACCTCGCGCGCCTCGAGCGGCTCCATGGCCGCGAGGATCTCGGCCGACTCGTCGGCGGGCAGTTCCGAGAGCAGGTCGGCGGCAGCGTCGGGCTGCATCTCCTCGACGATGTCGGCGGCCCGCTCGGGCTCGACCATGCGCAAGAGCTCGCGCTGCAGGCCGGGCTCGGACTCCTCGAGCGCGGTGGCGGCGAACTCGACCGGCAGGTCGCGGAAGAGCACGGCGCGCTCGCGGCGGTCGAGGTCCTCGAGGATCTCGGCGAGGTCGGAGGGGTGCACGTCGGCGATGGCCCGCCGGGCGAGGTCGAGGCGGACCTTGGAGGTGCCCGCCGCCAGCGGCTGCACGTGCTTCCAGGGGACGAACTGTTCGCGGGTCAGGTAGCTGGGCCGCACCGCCTTCATGGCGGCGTCGACGGCGCGCTGCCAGCCCATGCGGCGGACCAGCCCGCGGAAGCCGACGTCCACGTGCGCCACCCGCAGTTCCCCGCGGGCGCGCAAGAGGTGCAGGTCGTTGACCCGCTCCACCTTGGCGTCGTCGGTGTCCACGATCTGCCGGTCGAGGATGTCCTGCGCCAGCGGGATCTCGTTGCCGAAGAGCTTGAGCGGCAGCATGGCCTCGGCGCCGCGCTTGAGCCGCGCGCCCTCGGGCTCGCAGGAGACGACGTCGTCCCACTCCACCCGCCGCACCTCGCCGCGCCCGGGCATGCGGATGCGCAGCGCGGTGACCTTGGGGTAGGCCGGCTCGGAGGCGTCGGCGAGGAAGTCGACGACGTCGCCCAGCCGTTCGCCGTTGGGGCCGAAGGCGGGGCGGCCGAGCAGCTCGGAGAGAAAGACGAAGGTTCCCTCGCGCGTCGGCACCGAGGGCCGGTACCAGACCGCTTTCGCCCGGTCAAGGTGAGGTACGCTGTTTTTCATGCCGCGAGCTCTGACCTTGGGAAACGGCGAGCTGCTGGTCAACTTCGACGCGCGCTACCGGCTGGTCGATGTCTACTGGCCGTACGTCGGCCGCGAGAACCAGACCGACGGGCACCCCTGCCGCATGGGCGTGTGGGCCGACGGAAAGTTCGCCTGGATCGAGGACGGCGCCTTTCGCCGGACCATCGACTACCGCAAGGACACGCTGGTCTCCGCCGTCGAGCTCACCCACGAGGGGCTGGGCCTGCGCCTGCGCTGCTCCGACGCGGTCGATTTTCACGAGCCGCTGCTGGTCCGCGAAGTCGAGATCGAGGACCTCCTCGGCCGCCCGCGCGAGGTGCGGGTCTTCTGGCACCACGACCTGCGCCTCTTCGGCTACGACCTCGGTGACACCGTCTTCTTCGACCCGAAGTCGCGCTGCCTCGTCCACTACAAGGACAAGCGCTACGTCATCCTCGGCTGCAGCGGGTCTGCGGGCTTCGGCGTGCGGCGCTGGGCCACCGGCAAGAAGGGCGTCAACGGCGCGCAGGGGACCTTCGTCGACGCCGAGGACGGCGTCCTCTCGCAGAACCCCATCGAGCAGGGCTCGGTCGATTCGACGCTGGGCACCGACCTCCAGGTGCCGGCCTCGGGGCGCGCCACCTGCAGCATGTTCCTCGGCCTCGGCCTCGACTACGCGGCGGTGCGCGAGCTGGCCGGGCGGGTGCAGGCGCGCTCTGCCGGCGCCTTCATCGAGCGGACCGAC
>JANXXR010000331.1 GCA_025350525.1 Deltaproteobacteria bacterium | reverse complement strand
CCGAGCACCTTGATGCGCCCGCGGCGCCGCTCCTCGAGATCCTCCGCCGTGCAGCGCGCCAAGGAGCCGGTGCCGACGATGAGCACCTCCTCGATGGGCTGCTCGGCCAGGTTCAGCTCGCGGAAGACGAACATCCGCGCGCCCCCCACCAGCGGCCAGGCCAGCAGGAAGAAGAGGCCGGTGTGCGGCAGCCCCTCGACCTGCGGCAAGAGCACCTTGATGATCGCCAGCGGCAGGGCCGCGCCCAGCACCAGGAGCGAGACCATCGCCGTCTCTTCGACGCCCGAGCGGTTGGCCCAAGGGTCGTAGTAGCGAACCACGAAGCTCTCGACGAACCACCAGAGCGCCGCGCAGACGCCGCAGATCGCGGCTGAAGTTCCCAGCTGCTCGCCGGAGAGGTGCGTCGCGAGGACCGTCGCGCCCAACACCATCACCACATCGAACGCAATGTTGAGCTTCGTGGTCAACGAAGCCCGCAACTCGACCGCCATGTTCCCCGCCCCCCGAACAACCCAAGGCTCAAGGTAAGCAACTGTGCGCACACCTGCTAGTGGCGCGGGCGGATCGCTGGCCGCTTTCCTCAGGGAGTAGCCGATCGCCCGGTGCGATCGCATCTTCTGCGCTCGGGGGCGGGGGATGAGCGAGGCAGCGAGCAGGCAGGCAGCAGTCGAGCCAGCGAGCAGGCAGGCAGGCGGCAGCGGGCGGGTGAGGCTGGGCCACCTCGAGGTAGACCGGCTGACCTTCGGGCAGGCGCTCGACGCCATCGACGATCTGGTGAAGGACGGGCGCGGCGGCACGGTGTTCACGCCCAACGTCGATCACGTCGTCCTTGCCGAGCACGACCACGCCTTTCGCGCCTGCTACCACAAGGCCACCCTCCGCCTCGCCGACGGAATGCCGCTGGTCTGGGCCTCGCGGCTCTACGGCGAGCGGGTGCCCGAAAAAGTCTCCGGCTCCGATCTCATCCTGCCCTTGATGCGGCGGGCGGCGGAGCGCGGCTGGCGCGTCTTCCTCCTCGGCGCCGGGCCAGGCGTGGGCGAGAAGGCTGCCCAGATCCTGAGGACGCAGCTGGGCGTCAACGTGGTGGGAATCGCCGCGCCGATGCTCACCGGCTCAGGGACCGCGGCGCAGCGGGAGGAGATCGTCGCGCAGGTCCGCGCCACCGCGCCGGACCTGGTGGTGGTCGGCTTCGGCGCGCCCAAGCAGGAGCTCTTCATCGACGCAGTGCGCGCCGATCTTCCCGCCGCGGTCCTGCTCGGGCTGGGCGCCTGCATCGACTTCATCGCCGGCAACGTGCCGCGGGCGCCGGCGTGGATGTCGCGCAACGGGCTCGAGTGGCTCTACCGGCTCTGGCGCGAGCCGCGTCGGCTCTGGCGCAGGTACTTGCTGCGCGATCCTCAGTTTGCGCGGATCTTGTGGCGCGGCTTCCGGGAGCGGCGGATGGCCGGCGCCCTCCCCGCGGGAGAGACGCACGCGGCCTGACCGCCGCCTACGTGCAGGCTGCGCACCTTGCTGACCAGGTTGCCCAGGTCGGTCGAGGGCGTGGTCTGGTGGATCTCGCCGGCGCCGTAGACCATGCCGAAGGCGTTGGAGGCCGCCACCTGCGCCGTGTGCGAGAAGAAGTAGTCGACGCGGTTGTCCTGCCAGCCCTTGTCCACGTTGGAGAGCGCCATGTTGCCGACCGGCAGCTGCCACCAGAGGCCGGGGCGGCCCAGCCGCTCGGTGAGCGCGCGGCTCCAGTTGAAAGCCTGGAGGAAGTTGGGGAGCGTGGCGTTGGTGACGTCCCAGAAGGTGTTGATACCCAGCGTCCGCTCGTAGCCGGCGTCGCGGTCGGCGAGGTCGATGCCGACGAAGTCCGCGGCGCCCGCTCCGCAGGCAAGGAGGAAGTCGGCGAGCTTGCGGCCCTCGGCGGCCACGTCGAAGAGCGGATCGCGGTTGGAGATGACATCCATGCCGGTGCCCCAGCCCGAGGCGTGCAGCCCCACCTTGGCCCTGGGCGCGTACTTGCGGACCATGGCGATGAGGCAGCGCCCCATTCCGGCCACCGAATTCTCCTGGCCGGCGCAGTCGGTGGGATTGGCCCCTGCGATGGCGGCAGGCAGGAGGTGCGGATCCTGGCTGAGCTTCTCGGCGTAGCCCCAGAAGTCCGGCTCGACGTGGAGCAGCGCGGGGCTTTGGCCGATCTGCTGGAGCAGGAAGCGCCAGTCGTTGAAGAAGCGCGTCATCAGCGCGTTGTCGCGGATGGCGACGGTGACCTCGGGATCGCCCTCTGCCACCCGGCTGGTCTGGAGGAGCTCGTAATAGGTGATCATCGGCAGCTGGCCGGTGGCGTTGGTCTTCGCCAGCAGGTCGCGAACGTACTGTCCGGGAGCGACGCGGTCGTCCTGCCAACAGCCCCACCAGCCGCAGCCGGCGGTGTTGGCGCAGCTCGCGCCCGCGGCGGTGCAGCCGGTCGCGCAGCTGTTGCAGGTGCCGGCGCCGTCGGCGAGGCCGCCCGCGAGATAGAGGTAGCGGATGTCGAAGGGCGCCTGCTCGGCGATGCTCTCGGTCATGTCCGCCCCGACCAGCACGCGGGAGGTAAAGCCCAGCGACTGGAGCAGCGGCGTCGCGAGGCAGGTGGCGGCCGGAGCGCCTGCGTCGGCTTGCGCGCTGGGACCCGCGTCGGCGCCCGCATCGGCCGACCCGGTGCCGCCTGCCGTTCCTGCATCGAGAACGGCGCCGGCGTCAGCGGCGCCTGCGTCGGGCGCGATGCCGGTGACGGTCCCGGCGTCGGGAGCCGTGCCCGGAACGCCGGAGTCCGCGGCGCTGCCTGTGCCGGTGTCGCTGCCCGGAACGACGCCGCCGTCCGGGTCCACCGCCGTCGCCGGTTGCTGCGGGGCGACCGCGGGATCGTGCGCGCCTCCACCGCAAGCAGCGAGGGCGCAGATCAGGAGCAGGGCAGGGCGGTAGCGCGTCTTCGAGATGAGTGGCTCCGGGGTGCCTCTGAAAAACGCTCCCCCCGGCGCGCCTATTCCGTCAGCCAGTGGTCATTTTCCGTCGCGCTGTGTGGGCCGTGCCTACCTTGGCCAGCGAGATGGAATCGTACACGCAGACGGCGGCGGTCCCCGCCCACAGCGCGCGAGAAGCGCAGCTGGCGATCTGGAACACCCTCAAGCTCTCGAGCTCGCTCATCCTCACCTGGGGCGTGGCCCTGGGCGTCCGCGCGCTCCTGCCGCGCTATCTCGGCCCCGCCCAATTCGGCGCCTACAGCTTCGCCGAAGCGGTGGCCATGACCTTCTTCGTCTTCTGCTCGCTGGGCGTCGAGACCTACGTGCAGAAGGAGATCCCCGTCCGCCCCGAGCACGCTTCCGAGTTCTTCGGGGGCATCCTCGCGCTGCGCCTCGCCATGAGCGGCCTCTTGCTGGCGGCCATGTGCTTCGGCCTCGCGCTCACCGGCCGCAGCCACGAGATCGTGCTGGCCGCCGCCATCTTCGGACTCGGGCAGATCTTCTTCGTTCACAACGCGACCTTTGTTTCCATGCTCAACGCCCGCGGCACCGTCGACGGCATGTCGGTCGTCAACGTCATCGCCAAGGTGAGCTGGGGCGCCTGCATCTTCACCGCGGTGGGGCTGCACCTCGGCCTCTGGGCGCTGGCCGCGAGCTTCCTCGTCGGCGAGGCGCTCCGCAGCGCCGCCCTCTACCACCTCTGCCGCCGCCACCTCGCGCTGCGCCTGACGCTGCACCCCGAACACCTGCGCGCGGCGCTCAAGCGGTCGGCGCCGTTCTTCGTCACCGGCCTCGCGCTGACGTTGTACTCGCGCTTCGACGTCATGCTGCTCAGCTACCTCGCCACCGCGCGGGAAGTCGGCTGGTACTCGGCCTCGTCGCAGGTGTCGAACCTGGGCCTCATGCTCATCCCGCTCATCTCCGGCGTCTGCCTGCCCATGTTCAGCCGGGCGCGGCGCCGCAGCGAGGAGGAGCTGGGCGTCACCATCCGACGCTCGCTGGAGGTCATCCTCACGCTGGCCATCCCGGTCAGCCTCGCGCTCTTCATCGGCGCCGACGTCTGGATCAAGGTCCTGGGCGGCGCGGGCTTCGAGCCGGCGGCGCGCTCGCTGCGGGTCATCTCGCCCATCTTCATCCTCACCTACGTCGCCATCCTCTCCTCCAGCTGCTTGAACCTCATCAACCGCGCCTGGACGGTGACCCGCGTCTGCCTCTGCGGCATCTTCATCAACGCCGGGCTCAACGTCCTCTTGATCACCAGGCTCGGCCCGCTGCTCGGCACCGGCGGCGCGGGCATGGGCGCCGCGCTGGCGGCGGTGCTCACCGAGGCCTTCGTCTGCGCGCTTTTGCTCTCGGTGATCGGCAGGCGGGTCATCGACGCGCGGCTCCTGCGGTCGATCTCGAGGACCGCGGGCGTTTGCGTGGCGGTCTTCCTCCTCGACCTGTTGCTCAAGCCCATCGGACCGTGGCGCCTGGTCGCCGACGGCGCGGCCTACCTCGGGCTGGCAATGCTGAGCGGTGTGGTCCGCATCGACGAAGTGCGCGCGCTGGTGGCGCAATCGCGCGGCCGCGCTGCTCCTGCCGCGGCGCCGGGGTAGAACATGGGCACCGTCCTCATCCAGGACCCGCACCACGAATACGCCACGCGCTTCGTGCGGCTCCTCGCCGAGCGCTACGGCCACCGCGCCATCGCCTTCTTCACCAGCGCCAAGGAGCGCTTCTACCGGCGCAAGGACTGCCTGCCCGACAGCGCCTTCGCCGCGGTCTACGAGATGGATCCCAAAGACGCCGCAGGCTTCGCGGCGCGGATCCGCGAGCGGCATCCGGATCTGAAGGCGATCATTCCCTATTCGGAGGAGACGCTGGAGCTGACCGCCGCGCTGCAAGAGCGGCTGGGCCTCGGCTGGAACGACGGCCCGACGCTGGCGCGCTTCCGCCAGAAGGCAGCGCTCAAGGACCACCTGCGCCGGACCGCGCCGTCGGTGCGGCTCAACTTCAGCTGCGCGGTCTCCTCGGCGAAAGAGGTCTTCGCCCTCGGCGATGCGCTCCCGTCGAAGTTCGTCCTCAAGCCCGACTCCGGCTACGGCAGCCGCGGCGTTGGCATCTTCACCCACGGCCAGCGGGCGGAGATCGAGCGCTTCTTCGCCGAAAGCCCCGATCGCTACATCCTCGAAGAGTTCATCGAGGGCACCCTCTACGCCATCGACGGCCTGGTGGACGCCGACGGCCGGGTGCTGGTGGCCTCGGTGTTCAGCAGCGGCCGGCAGCGGCGCAATGGCTGCCCGGTGGTCTACGCCAACGGCGCGCTGGTGCAGGAGGACACGCCGCTCTTCGGCGCGCTCGCCGGGTACGCCCGCGCGGTGGTGGCCGCGAGCGGCCTTTTGCGCAGCCCCTTTCACCTCGAGGCGATGCACGACGCCCGGGGGCCCTGCCTGATCGAGGTCGGCGCGCGGCTGGTGGGCCACTCGCACGCCTTCACCTGCGAGCGCGTCCACGGCGGCGACTTCGACTTCTTCGGGCTGGCGGCGGCGGGGTATCTCGGGGAGCCGATGGACCTCCGGCTCTCTTTCGCAAAGTACAACCAGCTCCAGGCGGTCAAGGTCTACGGCGCCTCCGACGAGGAGGGCCTCGTCTGCAAGGCCGAGGGCGTCGACCAGGTCGAGGCGCTGCCTTCCTTCGACCGGTGGATCTTGAAGCCGCGCCTCGGCGCCGAGCTGCGCCGCACGGTGGACCTCTTCACCGTGCCCTACTCGCTGGTGCTGGTGGGCCCGCGCGAGGGGGAGCCGCTCCCCGCGGTCGGCGAGGAAGTCCACCGGATGCTGCGCCTCGACACGCAGCCGTCGGCGCTGCAGCGCCTGCAGCTCGACGGATCGCGTCTCGCTGCCAAGGCGGCGCAGAAGCTCAGCTGGATGGCGGAGCGGGCGCGGCGATCGCTGTAGCCTCTTCGCCCGGCGCGTACGAAGCCGGCCCCACCGCTGCGCGCCACGCGTCCGCGAACGGCCGCAGGTACATGCTGACGATGGTGGGGAAGGGCCGCTGCTCGCCGATCAGCCCGTAGCTGATCCGCTCGTGGGCCGCGGGGATGTAGAGCGTCCCCAGAAGCCAGTCCCAAACGGAGAGGCAGAGCCCGAAGTTGACGTCGACGTGCTCGGGCGCGACGCCGTGGTGGCACTGGTGCTGGGCGGGGCTGGAGAAGAGGTGGCTGAGGCGCGCGCCGAAGTGCACCTGGACGTGCGAGTGCCGGGCGTTGGCGAAGAAGAAGAAAGGCAGGGCGACGGCGTTGAGCCCGAGGAATTGCAGAGGCCGGGCGCCGGGCAAGAGGTGGGAAAAACCGGCCTGCGCCGCGCCGATGAGCACGCCCTGGCACGCGGTGCGGCCCAGCGAGTCGACCGGGTGCTCGCGGTAGTTGGAGAGCGGAGTCAGCACCTCGACCGAGTGGTGCACCCGGTGGAAGGCCCACAACACCGGGAGGCGGTGGGTGAGCAGGTGCCAGATGAAGGCGCCGAGATCGAAGGCGACGAAGACGGCGAAGGTGAGGACGCCCTCGGCCCAGAGTGCGCCGCCGCCGTTTGCGGGCGGCGCAGGCCAGCGATGGAGGATCGCTTCGGTCACCACCTGGCCGGTGACTACGAGGCTGCCCAGCGCCCAGCAGAAGAGGGACTTGTCGATCGCGAAGTAGAAGAGGTCGGATCGGGCCGAGGGGTGCGCGTAGATCTCCTTGGGGAAGAGATAGGCCCCAAAGCCGCGCCCGAGCGGCGCTTCGGGCCGCGAGGCGAGGTAGAGCGCAAAGGCGAGCAGGAGGTAGGCGGCGAGCCAGACCGCCGCGGTCCTTTC
>JANXXR010000323.1 GCA_025350525.1 Deltaproteobacteria bacterium | reverse complement strand
CCTGCACGAGCTGCCCATCGACTCGCTCAAGATCGACCGCTCCTTCATCGGCGCCATGGCCGGCGACGAGCGGAAGATCAAGATCGTGCAGACCATCCTCATGCTGGGCAAAGGACTCGGCATCGAGGTGGTGGCCGAGGGCGTCGAGACCCGGGAGCAGGTGGAGGTTCTGCTGGGCCTCGGCTGCGAGCGCGCGCAGGGCTACTTCTTCGCGCGGCCCGGAGCGCTCGAGCACCTCAAGCTCTGAGGCAGCTCTACTTCTGAACTCCGCCCACGATCTGCTTGGCGTGGCCGGCGGCGATCTGGCCGCCTGCCTCCACGCCGTTGATCAGCGCCAGCAAGTCGGCCTTGATGGTCGAGGGATACTTCGCGTTGAAGTCAGCCACCGACATGGGCGCGTCGAGGTGGACGATCTTGACCCGCGCCGGCTGCGCGTTGAGGGCGGACGCGTCCTTGAGCTCGCCGAAGCTGCTCATCGACGAGAGGAAGGTGTCGCCATAGCCGGCCAGTCCGCCCGCCGCCGTGTAGCCGATCAGCATGTACGTGCTGCCCTGATAGGGGATGAAAGCCGCCACTCCTTCGATGCTTCCTTGCTGCGTCTTGGCCTGGAAGCTGCGCGCGATCTTTGCCCCGTGCACGTCCACCGGCTGACCCTGCACGATCCCCTGCTGGGAAAAGAGCTTCTGGGCCGCCTCTTCGGGCGACATTTTGCCAGCGGCCTGCAGCTGTAGAATGGCGTCCTGCTTCGGGCTCTGCGCCGCCACCGCCTGGGGCGAGTTCTGGTGCGCCCACCCCTTGGGCAGCGTCCACTGGAACTTGAGCGAGGGGTCGAGGAAGGTGTCGCCCTTGAAGTATCCCTGCCGCGGGTCCTCGCCGAAGACGATGCCGTCGATCGCCTTGAGGTACTCGTCGCGCTTGACCTTCATGCCCTCGGTCGAGCCCTTGAATTCGTTCTTGAGCCGGTTCTGCGTCGCCTCGAAGCGGTTGCCGGGATTCGGATGCGTCTCGAGCCAAGCGGGCGTCTTGCCCCCGCCCGCCTGCTTGGTCACGCCGTCCAGCATGGTGAAGAGCGGCAGCATCTGCTTCGGGTCGTAGCCCGCCTTGGTCATGAAGCGGAAGCCCAGCTCGTCGGCCTGCGTCTCGTCGTCGCGCGAGTACTTGAGGAAGAGGAGTTGCAGCCCCGCGCCCGCGGCTTGTGCGAGGGATCCCAGCGTCGGCGAGATCGCGGCGCCCAGGCCCAGGCCGACCTGCGCCAACTCTGCCTTGCTCATCTGGTTGGCCGAGTGGTGAGCGCAGACGTGTCCGGTCTCGTGGCCCATCACCGCGGCCAACTCCGCCTCGGTGTTGAGATAGCCGAGGATGCCGCGGGTGACGAAGATGGGCCCGCCCGGGAGCGCGAAGGCGTTGACGGCCGAGTCCTCGACGATCTCGTAGGAGAAAGGATCCTGCGGCTCGGTGCTCACCGCCGCGAGATCTTTGCCCAGCGCGGCTACGTAGTCATTGAGCGCCGGCTTCTCCTTGTAGACGCCCAAGGTCTGCTCGGTGTCCAGCTTGGCTTGCTGCCCCATCTGGACTTCCTGATCGTGGGAGACCAGGTCCAGCTCCAGCTTGCCGGTGGCCGGGTTGCGGATGCAGGAGCAGAGCAGGAGGGCGGAGATCAAAAACCTGATTCGCATGGGACGAAGGTACGGGATCTCCCGCAGATGGGTAGCCCGACGGAGGCGCCCTTTCCAGTAGAGGACGGTGTAGCGCGACAGTCCGCTGGGCAGAGGTCTTTCCAGCTCGGGGGGCAGAGATCGCAGAAGGGTGCAGAAATGCGAAGGCCGCGCATCGCTGCGCGGCCTCCGGAAAAGCAGATCCTGCGAAGGCTGATTACGCCTGCGACCGCCGCCGCCAGAGCAGGAAAGCGCCCACCGCGAACGCGCCCAGCCAGGGCGCGCCGCCGCCGGTGGAGCTGCAGCCCGTCGGCACGCAGACGCCGCCGATGTCGGTGGTGCCGGGCGGGCAATTGCCGCCGCCGCCTCCTCCGCCGGCCTGGCCGCCCGAGATGTTGGCCTCGGCCTTGGCCGTCCGCTGCGTGCTGCCCGCCGTGCCGTGGATGGTGAAGTAGTTGTCGCCGTTGGTGGCGCTGGTGGCCGCCGAGACGGTGAGCGTGGTGCTCTGCCCGGCCGAGAGCTGCGAGGTGGCGAAGGTGCCCGAGAGGCCCGCGGCCATGCCGTCGGCCTTGAGCGTGATGGTGCCGGGCGCGCCGGCGATCTTCTTTGCCGTCACCGTATAGGTGGCGCTCTGCCCGGCCGCGATGGCGCGGTTGCCCGGCGTGATCAGGACCGCGAAGTCGGTGCTGTCCGCCTCGGTGATGCAGGCGTTGTGGCTGTTCGACCACTCCTGCTGCACCGTCCACGACTGCCCGTGCGAAGTGACCGTGCCCTGCGCGCCGTTGCAGATGTCGCCGATCTCGCCGTCCTGTCCCTGCGGGTCGTACCAGGCGAGCGGGGGCGCGTTGTTGGTGGCGAGGCCCACCTCGGCATCGGTGACGGCCTCGATCAGCTCGTGCGACGCGACCGAAGTGGTGTTGTTGAACCCGCCGCCGATGGGTCCGCAGCCCAGCTCGCACCCGTCGGAGGTCACGTTGGGAATTACGCCATAGTAGAATTCCGGGATCGAACCGGTGGCGGTGGTGGTGTTGTGGTACGCGCAGAACTGCGTGCAGGACGCGGCCGTGCCGCCGTTGCCGTCGGGCATGGTGATCTTCGTGCCGGCGGGGAAGTGAACCATGTAGAGGGTGTTCGCGTCGGGCCGGGGCAGGTGCCCGCTCGCGATCTGGCCCTGCAGCTCGGCGATGATCTGGTCGTTGGTGACGGTGGTCGCGGAGTTGGAAGGCGAGATGGTGAGGGTGGCCGACGCGGTGCCGCGGCGGATCTGCTGGTTGGTCCCCTGGTGGCCGGCCCAGTCGAGGATGTTGGTGTCGTACTCGGCCAGCCAGTCGAAGTAGGCGCTGTCGGTGATGGCCGTGTAGTAGGACCCCATGCCGGTGGCGACCGCGGACGGCACGTTGCCGCCCCACATCACCGGGACTACGTTCACGTTCGAGATGACGTGCCCGCCGTAGTAGTTGAGCCACGCATTGGCCGGCGCCGCGGTGTTGCTGGCGAAGCGGTCGATGCTGCCGCTGTCCTGCACGCGCACGGGCTGGTAGTGGATCGGAGCAGCGACGAGTGCTGCAGGAAGCAGGGCAACGGCAACGGCGAAGCGCATTCGGTCCCCTCGGGTTCAGACAGCCGGCGTTACTGTGCCGGACCGCGCCTTCGGCTGCGTCGGTCGTCCGACCGATGCGCTACCTGAAGGTGATCCGGTCGGTAGCGAAGGTCAGCGCGCTCGAGTAAGCGGCGGCACCGAGGCAGGCCAACAAGGGCGCGCTGGCGCCGTGCTGGTCCTTGCAGGCGTTGACCTTTCTGCCGCTGGCGACGAGTTGGTAGGGACCTCCGCCCCCGGCGGCGGGCATCGAGGCGTCTACCTGGTCCGGCTGGGTGGGCGCGATGATGGTGACGAACCCGTACGCCCTCGAGCAGCCTCCGACCAGCACGTCCAGCATGTCGTGGGCAGAGGTGTAGCCCTCGTCGCAGGCGTTGGAGCCGCCGGTCTGCAGCGAGGCCGGGGCGGGGGCCGCGGCGAGAGAAGCCGCGCTGATGTTGCCGCACAGCTCGCCGTTGTTCAGGGAGGCGAACGAGGTCAGCGCCCGATCGAGATGTTCGCCCGGCGTGCGTCCCGGCGTGGCGCCGGTGCTCTCGGTGGGAGCGGTGGCCTCTCCGACCGAGGCGCGCAGGCGGACCGCGGAGCCGTCGAACTGCACCGGACCTCCGCCCACCACGAAAGTCAGCTTCATGTGGCCCGGCCCCGCCGACAGAGTCTTCGAGGAGATGCTGGCGGGCAACTGCGCCAGTGGGAGCCGGCTCGCGCCGAGGTCTGCGGCCTGGGCCGCGTACCACCAGTCCAGATCTTTGCTGCCGTCGTAGTGGTGGAGCGGCGGGGCCGCAAAAGGAGCGCCGGTCAGCGCGCCCAGCCGGATGCCGGTGGCGTTGGTGCCGGTCAGGTCTGCGAGGCCGAGCACCTGGAAGGCGAGGGTCATGCTGCCGGAGGCAACGGCGGAGTTGATCTGGCCCTGCAGGGTCTGCTGGGCATTGCTGCCGATCGCCGAACCCAACGCATTGGCGGTGCAAAAGCCATCTGTGCCCCAAGCCATCTGGACCGCCACCGCGCGCTGCGCCTGCTCGAAATGGCAGCTGGAGTCGCAGCCGTCCAGGTTGGTCCGGTTGCCGTCGTCGCATTGCTCGTCGCCGGAGCGGACGCCGTCGCCGCAGACGACGTTCTGGCAATTGGAGTCGCAGGTGCTTCCGTTGGGCGGGTCGCACTGCTCGCCGGGGTCCACCACGCCGTTGCCGCACAGGTTGGGCAGACATCGGCCCTGGCGGCAGAGCTTGCCGGCGGCGCACGAGGTTCCGTCGGCGAGCGGGGTCCGCAGGGCACAGGTGTGGGTCAAGTCGTCGCAAGTCGACGGTCCCTGGCAGGGACCGACCGGGGTGCCGTCGCGCGCCGCATCTGTCGAGAGACAGGTGAAGCGGCAGTGCGCGTCGCAGCCCCGGGTGCCGTCGTTGACGCCGTCATCGCATTCCTCCGGAGGGGTGACGATGCCGTCTCCGCAGACGGGCGCCTGACAGGCGCCGTCGCGGCAGAGGTTGCCGCTGCCGCAATCGGCGCCCGTTGGGAGCCCGGCCGAGAGGGTGCACCGGAAGTCTGCCCCGCAGCTGCCGTGCCCCTTGCAGGGGTCGTGGGGGTCGCAATGGGCGTCGCCCCGCTTCAGGTCGCTGGGCACGCAGCTCAGGGTGCAGTCGCGCTCGCAGCCGGCGTTGGGACCGTTCTTCGCACCGAGATCGCACTCCTCCCCGCTCTGCCGGATGCCGTCGCCACACCGCGGCGGACCCGCATCGGATCCGCCCAGGGCGCCGGCGCCGCAGCCGGCGCAGGCGAGGAGCAGCGTTGCCCAGACGATTTTCACTTGTAGGTTGTACGCGGTTCGACGCGGGGCGGACATCGGCTGCGTGACGGACGGTCCCCTCTCTCGTTCCGATCTCTGCCCGGCGCCCGTGGGCGTTTGACAGGCAGGCGGCGGCCGGGCTTACCGTGTGGCAATGTCCTGGTGGAGCGGCCTCACCCGCGCCGAGCGGGCCACGTTCTACGCCTGCTTCGGCGGCTGGGCGCTGGACGCCTTCGACTTCCAGTTCTACAGCTTCGTCATCCCCACCCTGCGCAAGGAGTGGAACCTGAGCGCGGGCCAGGCCGGCAGCCTGGCGACGGCGGCGCTGCTCTCGTCGGCCGTCGGCGGCTGGCTGGCCGGCTTGCTCGCCGACCGCATCGGCCGGGTGCGGACCCTGCAGATCACCATCCTGTGGTTCGCGGTCTTCACCTGCCTGTCCGGCCTCGCGCGCGGGTACTGGGACATGTTCTTCGCGCGCGCCCTCATCGGCCTCGGCTTCGGCGGCGAGTGGGCCGCCGGCGCGGTCCTGATGGGAGAGGTGATCTCTGCCCGCCACCGCGGGAAGGCGGTCGGAAGCGTCCAGAGCGGCTGGGCGCTGGGCTGGGGCGCTGCCGCGATCCTCTACACCATCGTCTTCAGCCAGCTGCCCGAGCACACCGCCTGGCGGGTCCTCTTCTTCGCCGGCATCGCGCCGGCCTTCCTGGTGCTCTTCATCCGGCGACACGTGGAAGAGCCAGCCGTCTTTCGCGCCGCCCGACAAGGCGCTGCCACCGGCAACTTCCTGGAGATTTTTTCAGCCGGCATGCTGCGCACCACCGTGCTCGCCGCGCTGCTCGCCACCGGCGCGCAGGGCGGCTACTACGCCATTACCACCTGGCTGCCGACCTTCCTCAAGACGGAGCGGAAGCTCTCGGTGCTCAACACGGGCGGATATCTCGGCGTGGTGATCGTCGGTTCCTTTTGCGGCTACCTGGTCGGCGCCTACCTCGCCGATGCCATCGGACGGCGGCGGAACTTCTTCGTCTTCGCCATCGGGTGCCTCGTCACCGTGCTCGTCTACACCCAGGCGCCCATCGGCAACGGCCTGATGCTCATCCTCGGCTTTCCCCTGGGCTTCTTCGCCTCCGGCATCTTCAGCGGAATGGGCGCATTCCTCACCGAGCTCTTTCCCACGCGCATCCGCGGCTCCGGCCAGGGCTTCACCTACAATTTCGGGCGCGGCATCGGGGCCCTCTTTCCCAGCGTGGTCGGCTACCTGAGCGTGGGGATGCCGCTCGGCCGCGCCATCGGAATCTTTGCCGCGTCGGCGTATGCGCTCCTGTTCCTCGCCGCCGTGCTGCTGCCGGAGACGCGCGGCAGGGAGCTGGCGTGAGATGCAGGTTCTCGCCGACGGCGCGGCGCTGCTCGAGCTGTCAAATGCCGACGCGCTGGCGCTCGCGGCCTCACTGACCGCGGCTCCGCCCCAGGGCTTTCTCGACGCCATCCCCGGGGCGCGCACGCTGCTCGTGCTCTTCGATCCAGACCGCTTCGATCTCGACCGCCTCGAGGTGGCGCACGGCCCGCTGGTGCGGCCACCGCCGCGGACCCATCGCCTGCGCACCATCTACGACGGGCCGGACCTTCCGGCGATCTCCGCCCAGAGCGGAATCGCCATTCGGGATCTGGTGGGGCTGCATTCGCAAGCGGTGCATACGGTGGCCTTCCTGGGCTTTGCGCCCGGCTTCGCCTACCTGCTGGGAGCGCCGGCACCGTTCGCGGTGCCGCGGCTCCAGACGCCGCGCGTTCGGGTGCCTTCGGGAAGCCTGGCGGTCGCCGACGGCTACAGCGGCGTGTACCCGGGTGACACGCCGGGGGGATGGCGGCTGATCGGCCGCGTCGCAGAGCGGATGTTCGATCCCGAGGCGTCGCCTCCGGCGTTGCTGCGACCCGGCGACCAGGTCATCTTCGAGCCGGCGGAGGAGTTGCCTTCGATCTCCGCCCTTCCCATCCCAGCGTCCCAAGGGAAGCCCGTTTTGCGCGTCATCGAACCAGGCCCCTCGACCAGCATCCAGGGGGGGCCGCGGTACGGGCACTCTGCGTATGGCGTGCCGGCGGGCGGGGCGATGGACCTTCCCGCCCTCGCCGCGGCCAATGCGCTGGTGGGAAATGCGCCCGATGCGGCAGGGCTGGAGTTCACGCTGATCGGGCCCGAGATCGAGGCCCTCACCGATCTGCGCGTCGGGGTGAGCGGCGGTGTCCGCGATCTCCGCCTTGGAGAGAGGGTGAAAATCGGCATGCTCGAACAGGGCGTCCGCGGCTACCTGGCTGTCGCTGGGGGCCTGGTCGAGTCCCGGCCAGGAAGCGCGCTGCGCCGGGTGCAACGGGCAGACCTGCTGCGCGTCGCGGCGGAGCGAGAGACCCGCATGCGCCGCGGGGAGCCGCCCGCGGCGGAAGTGCCCCGGCAGCCCGCACCTCAGTCGAGGCGGGATCAGCTTCTCGAGGTCCGCGCCCTTGCCGGCCCCCAGTCCGGCTCTTTCGACGAGCCGGACCGGTTCTTCTCTGCCCTCTATACGGTCTCGCCCCAGAGCGATCGGCGAGGCCTGCGCCTGCTGGGGCCGCCGCTGCAGCCGCGGCGGGCAGACATTGCTCCCGAGGGAACGGCGCCGGGCGCGGTGCAGGTGCCGGGCGACGGGTTGCCCATCGTGCTCGGCCCTGATCGTCCGGTCACGGGCGGATATCCCAAGATCGCCACCGTCATCTCGGCCGATCTCCCGCTGCTCGCCCAGGCGCGGCCGGGCGCGCGCATCCGCTTCCGGCGCGTGGACCTGGCCGAGGCGTTTCGCGCCCGGAAGGGGCAGACCTCGACATGAAGAGGATCGATCTCAACGCCGACCTCGGAGAAGGGCTCGACGACGCCCTGCTGCTGCCGTTCCTCTCCTCCGCCAACGTCGCCTGCGGACTGCACGCGGGCGGTCCCGCCATCATGGACAGGACCGTCGTGCTCGCGCTCGAACGGGGCGTCCGGGTCGGCGCCCATCCGGGATATCCGGATAGCGAGCACTTTGGCCGGACCGAGATGCAGCTCGCGCCGAGCGAGCTCCGCAGCATCGTGCTCTACCAGCTGGGCGCGCTGGACGCGCTGGTGCGCGCCCGGGGCGCAACCCTCGCTCATGTGAAGGCGCACGGAGCCCTTTACAACAGTGCCGCCCGGGAACGGGCGCTGGCCCGGACCTTCGCCCAAGCCGTGCGCGAGTTCCGGGCAGACATCACCATCGTCGGCCTCGCCGGTTCGGTCCAGTTGGAAGAGGCGCGAGCGGCCGGACTGCCGGCATCCGGAGAGGCCTTCGCTGATCGGCGCTATCTCCCGGACGGCTCGTTGATGCCGCGAGCGAAGCCGGGGTCAGTGCTCCACGATCCCGCCGAAGCCGCGGAACAGGCGCTGCGCATCGTTCAGGATGGAGCCGTCATCGCCTCGGACGGCTCGCGCCTCGCCGTCGAAGCGCAGACTCTCTGCCTGCACGGGGACACACCGGGCGCGAACCGCATCGCGGGCGCCGTCCGTCAGGCGCTGGAACGAGCCGGCGTGAAGATCGCTCCGCTCTGATTCAGGAAGGCGGGCGCTTCCACGGCCAAGGCATACCCGGAAGTCCCCACCGGCGCGGCCGGCGTGGAGGTCCGGTCCGCGGGAAAAGCGCCGCCCGCATGCGCCCGATGCGCATCAGCCAGGTGCGCGACGAGGCGACCAGCGCCGGTCCGGACCTGCGCGGGCGCCCGTCGGACCTGAATTCGGGCCGCTCCGCCTTCAGGCGCCCGAGAGCGCGCGCAACGTCGTCCGGCGTCCGTAGAGCGCGCGCCGAGAACCGGTCGTCGAAAGCGGGGCCGTGCCGGCGCGAGCTGAAGTTGATGCGCTTGGCCATCGAGACGCCGAGGCCCTGCATTCCGCGCGACAGGCGCTGCGCGTCGTCTGCCTCGACGATCATCTGCACCTCCGCGCCCCGCACCGCAAAGTGCGTCACCCGAAAGCCCAGCTTCCGGTGGCACCGGCGAAACGCCTGCTCCACCTGCCGATAGAGCTTCTTGCCGCGCAGGCTGCCGACGCCAGGATGCGTGCGCCACAGCGCGAGGACTGGCGTCGGCCGTGAAATGGACGAGCGCCCGTGATGAGAAACGCGCGCGCCTGGAGTGAGACCCGCGCCTCGGCGCGAGTCCCTGGGAAATGACTGTTGAGCATTCATGCCGGAAGCGTAGCGAAGGGGTCTGACATCGCCGGCGCGGCGGCGCTAGTCCTCGTCGAGCTCCAGCTTCTTCGCGTTGCGACAGACGATCGCCGCGGCCAGCACGCGGGGGACATAGTCCCGCGTCTCCTCCGGCAGCTTCTTCAGGCGGTAGAGATGCCAGAAGTCCCGCTTCTCCTTGCGAAACCCGCCCGGCTCCTGCGCGATCTGGTGCAGCACGCGCCGCACCCCCGCCTCGCCGCGGTTGTACGAGGCCATCGCCAGCATGAAGGAGTCGCTGCCGTACTCGGCAAGCAGGTTCGCGAGGTACTGCGCGGCGGCGTGCGTCTCTTTGTCCGGATCGAAGCGCTCGTCGACCTGCTTGTCCACGCGCAGGTGGAAATTCTGCGCGGTCGAAGGAGTCATCTGCCACATCCCCGCGGCGCCGGAGGGATTCTTCGCCTTGGGGTCGAACTGCGTCTCTGCCCAGGCGATGTACGCCATCTCCTCGGGGAGCCCGAGCGCGGCGAACTCGCGCGCGATCACCGGCCAATACTTCTGCCGCCGGCGGTAGATGAACTTGAGGTTGGAGCTCTTCTCCAGCACCTCCACCTGCTCTTTGAGCGCCTCCTTGAAGATGGGCGGCACCGCGTAGGTGGCGGCGTCGAACTTGAGCAGGATGTCGCGGATCTGCTGGTCCAGCTCATCGCCCTTGTTGGCGACCTCGGCCGCCTTCTTCTTGTCGGACTTTTCCAGGGTCGCGATGGTCTGCACGGCGCTGCCCGAGAGCGAATTCAGCTTTTCTTCCAGCTCGATCAGCTTGACCGGATCGGACTCCTCGTCCATCTGCGCCTGGACCTTGGCGATCTCCTTGTCGATGCCGTCCTTCTGCTTCACCAGGGCGTCGATGCGCCGCTTCTGCTGGATGATGACGACCCCCATCACCGCCACCACCACCAGCGCCACGCCCGCCACTCCCGCCACCACCTTGACCCAGGTCTTGCGGGTGCGCGTCTTGGTCCCCTGCTGGACCTCCTTCAGGCTGCTGACCATGATCGCCATCGTCTGCCCAGAGGAGACGCCGCCGGCCTTGCGCCGCTCCTCGACGATCTTCTTTGCCGCCAGCTCCGCCAGCTTTGCCGTCTGCGTGTCGGCGCTCTGCCGCAGGTCGCTCGACATCGCCGAGAGCACCGCGGTGGAGGCCAGATTCGGAGGCGGGGCAGAGTTGCGCAGCCTGGGCAGGTCCTTGAGCGAGACCGCCTCGGTCTTCATCGAGCCGCCCAGGCCATCCTGCGCGTCGAACTCCACCCGGACCCTGGGCCCGCCGGCGCCGATCTGGATCTCCTCGCCCTGCCGCAGGCGCTGCTTGGTGATGCGCGCTCCTTCCACCAGGGTGCCGTTGGTCGAGCCGGTGTCGACGACGAACCATTGGCCGTCCTCGTAGAGGAACTCGGCATGGTGGCCGGAGACTTTTGGGTCGCGGGCGGCGTCGAAGCGAACGTCACAGTCCGGCGCGCGACCGATGCGCACCACCTGCTTGCCGGAGCTCG
>JANXXR010000291.1 GCA_025350525.1 Deltaproteobacteria bacterium | reverse complement strand
CGAGGAAGACGCCGACGTCGGCGAGCGCGTGGCCCTGGTCTCGAGCGGGTTCTGGCGCCGCGCGCTCAAGGCCGATCCGGCTGCGCTCAACCGCTTCGTCGCCATGAGCGAGCGCCAGGTGCGCGTCGTCGGGGTCCTGCCGCCGGGCTTTCGCATTCCGGGAGGCCCGGACGCCGACGTCTACGTGCCCCTGCGCCTCGACGAGGAGGACCGGAAGAACCGCGGCTCCCACTACTTCCGGGTCGTGGGCCGCCTCGCCGGCGGCGAGACGCTCGATCGCGCGCAAGCCGAGCTTCGCCTGATCGCCACCCGCATCGTCGAGTCGGACCCGCGCCAGCACGCGGGCTGGTCGGCGCGCGCGGTCGGGCTGCGCGAACAGGTGGTCGGTCCGGTCAGCCGGCCCCTGCAGCTGCTGCTCGCCGCGGTTCTGCTGCTGGTGCTCATCGCCTGCACCAACGTCGCCGGCCTGCTGCTGGCGCGCGGAGCAGTGCGCCAGCGCGAGTTCGCCATCCGCGCCGCGGTGGGCGGAGGGCGCGCCCGCATCGTCCGCCAGCTTCTCACCGAGGCGCTGCTGCTCGCCGCCCTCGGCGGGGCTTGTGGCCTGCTCCTCGCGGCCTGGTCGGTGGACGCGCTGATCGCGCTCGCACCGCGCTCGCTGCCGAGGCTCGACGAAGTGCACCTCGACCTGCGCGTCGCCGGGTTCGCCGCCCTGCTCGCGGCGCTGTCCACCGCGCTGGCCGGGCTGTGGCCGGCGCTGCACTCGAGCCGGACCGATCTGGCGGAGGCGCTCAAGGACTTTGGCCTCCAGTCGGCCGGGCCACGGCGGAGCCGGGCGCGCCGCGCGCTGGTGGTGGGCGAGATCGCGCTGGCGCTGATCCTGGTGATCGGCGCTGCCCTGATGATCCGCAGCTTCCGCCGGGTGCTCGATGAGGAGCTGGGATTCCAGCCTGAGCGGCTGCTCAAGGCGGAGTTGGGCGTGCCGTTCGCGCGCTGGAAGACTGGCAAGCCGTACTCGGACTTCTACCTCGCCGTCGAAGAGCGCATGGCGCGGCTGCCGGGCGTCGAGTCCGCCGCCCTGACCACGCTCTTGCCGCTCGAGCCGGGCGGCGCCTTCGACAACGACATCCACGTCGAGGGCCATCCCGAGGAGCCGCACGGGCAGGCGAGGAGCGCGCAGATCACCTGGGTCACGCCCCGCTACTTCCACACGCTGCAGATTCCGCTGGTGCGCGGGCGCGGCTTCGAAGCCGGGGACGGCTGGCGGACGCCGCCGGTGGTGGTGGTCAACCAGGCCTTCGTTCGCCGCTACCTCGTCGGCGAAGAGCCGGTCGGCGCGCGCCTGCGCATCTTCAACGGGCGCTTCGGAGACGAGGCGGACACCTGGACCTGGACCATCGTCGGCGTCGCGCACGACGCGCGCGAGTGGGGCCTTGACCGGCAGCCGCTGCCGGAGATCTTCATCGACGTCGCGCAGCAGCCGTCGACCAACATGACGCTGGCGGTGCGCACGATCGGCGTCCCGAGCGCCGTCCCGCTGGCCATCGAGCGAGCGGTGCGCGAGGAGATGCTGCGCATCGACAGCGCCATTCCGCTGGCGCGGATGGGCACGCTCGAGCAGGCGCTCGCGGTCTCGCTGACGCCGCGGCGATTCCAGATGCTCCTGCTCTCCCTCTTCGGCGCCGCTGCCCTCCTGCTCTCGGCGCTGGGGATCTACGGGCTCCTCGCCTTCTCGGTGAACCAGCGCATGCGCGAGTTCGGCATCCGCGTCGCGCTGGGGGCGACCAAGGGCGCGGTGCTGTCGCTGGTGCTGGGCGAGGCGCTGCGGCTGGCGGCGGCGGGCATCGCGCTGGGCGCGCTGGCCTCGCTCGGGGCCACGCGGCTGCTGGAAGGATCGCTCTACGGCGTGCTGCCGACCGACCCCGCCACCTGGGCGGCGGTGGCCGCGCTGATCGGCGCGGTGGCGCTGGCGTCGAGCGTGCTTCCGGCGCGGCGCGCCACCCGGGTGGACCCCGCCATCGCGCTGAGGGCCGAGTGATGGCCCTGCTGTCCGCGCTGGCGTTCAAGCTGATCCTGGTGCAGGTTTGCGCAGCGCTGCTGATCGCCGCCGGGTCGCTGCTGGTGAGGATGCTCCGATGATCGAGCTGCGCAACCTCGAGAAGACCGTCAAGCAGGGCGCCGGCCAGACCTGGCTCTTGCGCCGCATTGACCTCGAGATCGCGGCCGGCGACTTCGTGACGGTGATGGGCCCGTCGGGCGCGGGCAAGTCGACGCTGCTCGCCATCCTCGGGCTCCTCGACCACGGCTTCACCGGCGAGTACCGGCTTTTGGGCGAGAACATCCACGAGCTGCCGCCGAAGAAGCGCGCCGAGCTGGCCAAGCAGAACATCGGCTTCGTCTTCCAGCAGTACCATCTGCTCGATGACCTCACCGTCGCCGAGAACCTCGAGGTGCCCCTCTCGTACCGCGACCTCAAGTCGAAGGACCGGGCCGCGCTGGTGGCCGACACCCTCGACCGCTTCGGCATCGTGGGGAAGAAGGACCTCTATCCGTCGCAGCTCTCCGGCGGGCAGCAGCAGCTGGTGGGCGTGGCGCGGGCGGTGATCGCGGGCCCCCGCCTCTTGCTCGCCGACGAGCCAACAGGCAACCTGCACTCGCAGCAGGGCGAGGAGATCATGCGGCTGTTCCGCGACCTGAACCGGCAGGGGACCACCATCGTGCAGGTGACGCACTCGGAGTCGAACGCTGCCTTCGGCAACCGCATCGTCCGCCTGCGCGACGGGTGGATCGACAAGCCGTGAGCAGCGCTCGCTCATGAAAGTCATCGCCGCAGACGACCAGCCCGACGTGCTGGAGGCGCTGCGGCTGCTCCTCAAGCGCGAGGGCCTGTCGATGACGGCGGCCACTTCTCCCGCCGGCGTGCTGGCCGCGCTGGAGGCCGAGGACTTCGACGCCGCGCTGATCGATCTCAACTACGCCCGCGACACCACCTCGGGCGGCGAAGGGCTGGACTTGCTCTCGCGCATCCGCGCCGCCGACCCCACGCTGCCGATCGTGGTGATGACCGCCTGGGGCAGCGTCGAGGGCGCGGTCGAGGCGATGCGGCGCGGAGCCCGCGACTATGTGCAGAAGCCGTGGGACAACGCGCGGCTCGCGGCCACGCTCAAGACCCAGATCGAGCTGGGCCGCGCCCTGCGCCGCTCGCGCCGGCTGGAGGAGGAGAACTCGCGGCTGCGGGGCAGGACCCCGCAGATGATCGCGCGCTCGCCGGCGATGCAGGCGGTGCTGCGGGTGGTCGAGAAGGTGGCGCCCTCGGAAGCGAACATCCTCATCACCGGCGAGCACGGCACCGGCAAGGAAGTGGTGGCGCGCTTCCTCCACGCCTGCTCGAAGCGCGCCGAAAAGACGCTGGTGACGGTCAACGCCGGCAGCGTCGCCGAGGGCGTCTTCGAGAGCGAGCTGTTCGGCCACGTGCGCGGCGCCTTCACCGACGCGCGCGCCGACCGCGCCGGCGCCTTCGAGGTGGCCGACGGCGGCACCCTCTTCCTCGACGAGGTGGCCAACATGCCGCTCGGGCAGCAGGCCAAGTTGCTCCGCGTCCTGCAGACCGGCGAGTTCAACCCGGTGGGCTCGTCCAAGGTGAAGCGCGCCGACGTGCGGGTGCTCGCCGCCACCAACGCGCGCCTCGAGGACGAGGTGACCGCGGGCCGCTTCCGCGAGGACCTGCTCTACCGGCTCAACACCGTCGAGGTGCGGCTGCCTCCCTTGCGCGACCGGGCGCAGGACATTCCCGACCTCGCTCAGCTGTTCTTGATGAAGCTGGTCGCCCGCGGCGCAACCAGGGCGCGGCGCTTTTCGCAGGAGGCGCTGGAGGCGCTGGTGCGGCACCCCTGGCGCGGCAACGTGCGCGAGCTGGAGCACGCGGTCGAGCGCGCGGTGCTGCTCTCGCCGGACGAGGAGATCGGGCCCGCCGACCTGCTGCTCGCGCCCGGCGGCCAGGGCGCGGCGCTGTTCGAGCAGATGACCCTGGACGAAGCCGAGCGCCATCTGATCCAGCGCGCGCTCGCACGCTGCGACGGCAACGTCAGCGAAGCCGCGCGCGAGCTGGGCGTCTCGCGCAGCGCCCTCTACCGCCGGCTGCTGCAGCATGGTTTGAAAGCTTCGTGAAGAAGAAGCTGCCTCACGACCTGCACGTCTTCTATCTCGCGCTGGGCTCCGGCCTGCCGGCGGTGACGGTGGCCCTGCTCTTGCTCTGGCTGCGCGTCGAGGACCCCAAGGTCTGCTGGACCGTGGGCGCGCTGGTGGTGCTGGTCTGGCTGTTCGCCTCGCTGGCGGTGCGCGAGCGGGTGCTGCGGCCGCTGCAGACGGCGGCGAACCTGATCGCGGCGCTGCGCGAGGAGGACTTCTCGGTGCGCGGCCGCGGGGCCGGCGCGGGCGACCCGCTCGCCGAGCTACTGCTCGAGATCAACCAGCTCGCCGACACGCTGCACGCGCAGCGCATCGGCTCGCTTGAAGCCGGCGCGCTCTTGCGGCGGGTCATGGACGAGATCGAGGTGGCGGTGCTGGCCTTCGACGAGCGCGGCAAGGCGGTGCTCGCCAACCGCAGCGCCGAGCGGCTGGTGGGCGTGCCGCTCTCGCGCCTGCTGGAGGCCGGCGGCCTCGACGCCGGGCGGCTCCACCTCCTGCCCGCGCTGCAGGGCGAGCCGCACCAGATCCTCGACCTCGCCCTTCCCGGCGCGAGCGGCCGCTTCGAGGTGCGCCGCAGCACCTTCCGCCTCGGCGGGCTGCCGCACCAGCTGCTGGTGCTCGCGGACCTGAGACGGGCCCTGCGCGAGGAGGAGCGGCAGGCGTGGCAGCGGCTGGTGCGCGTGCTGGGCCACGAGATCAACAACTCGCTGGCGCCCATCCACTCGGTCTCGGCGGGCCTCCGGCAGTCGGTGGGCAGCGCGTCGCAGGAAGATCTGCTGTCGGGGCTCGGGGTGATCGAGCGGCGCGCCGAGTCGCTGATGCGCTTCATGTCGGCGTACGCGAGGCTGGCCCGCCTGCCGCCGCCGCAGCTGGCCCCGGTGGAGGTGGCCGGATGGGTGCAGCGCATCGCCGCGCTGGAGAGCCGGCTGCGGGTCTCGGTGCGGCCGGGGCCCGACGCGCTGGTCCGGGCCGACGCCGACCAGCTCGATCAGCTGCTCATCAACCTGCTGCGCAACGCCGCCGACGCCGCGCTGGAGACCGGCGGCTCGGTCGAGGTGAGCTGGTCTGCCTCCGCGCAGAAGCTCGAGCTGGTGGTGACCGACGAAGGGCCGGGAGTCGCCAGCACCGCCAACCTCTTCGTGCCCTTCTTCACCACCAAGCCGGAAGGATCGGGCATCGGCCTCGCGCTCTCGCGGCAGATCGCCGAGGCGCACGAAGGCACGCTCTCGCTGGAGAACCGCACCGACCGCGCCGGCGCGCGCGCCCGCCTGGTTCTGCCGTTGTCCGACTCCGGAACCCGCAGTCCCGCCGCCGCACGGTAGCGGACGGGCTCCCTTGCGGTGCTACGCGGAGGCCAACGTACCCGTGAACGGCCCGCTGAGGAGGTCCCAAAAAATGAGGCCCGGCCCACGAGAATCTAGAGGAATCACCTTCTGATTGGTTGCGGGGCGCGATCACCGGCCAAGCCGTCCTCACGGTAAATTGCTAAGCCCAAATCGAACCGACCACATCCCTGCAGAAACGGTCAGGTCCACACCCTTGCAAAGGGCTGCGCGAAAGGTTACCGCCGATAGTAGAAATGGATCCCAGGCTCCTACCGAAGTCGGAAATTTTGCGCGCGGCGGCGATCCTGCTGCTCGCGGCGGTGTCGTGCCAGGGGTCGCTGCAACCGCTGGCGCCGCCCAACAGCATGGTCACGCCGGCGAACCACCTGAAGTTCCCCATTCAGTCCGGTGTCCACGCCGTGAGCTGCGACACCTGCCACGGCAACTTCGCGAGCTTCAGCCAGTTCACCTGTCTCAACTGCCACGGTCACGAGCAGCCGCTTACCGACGAGCTTCACCGCAGCCTGGTTGCCGTCGGCGGCGGGATGGCCGACGGCGGCACCGGCTACGTCTACTCCAGCGACTCATGCCTGCAGTGCCACGCCGCGGGGGCGCGCGTCGCCTTCGATCACGTAGGCGTGACCTCGGCATGCGCCTCGTGCCACGACACCGGCGCGCCCTTCGCTCCGCTGCCGGTCGCGGGCGTCGGCCTCGACGGAGGAGTCTTCGTACATCCCGACAAGGGCGGCAACGATTGCCAAGCGTGCCACACCATCGCGAGCTGGTCCGGCGGCGCGGGCGCGCCCGAAAGCAAGAGCGACCCCGCGCAGAACGTCGTCATCGACGCGGGGATCCCGTCGTACGCGGGCACCTCGATCGTCAACATCACCCCGCAGGCCGAGTCGCTGCCGATGCCGATGTTCCACCGCAGCGCATCGGTGCCAACCTCGTTGTCGTGCGTCTCCTGCCATCTCAATGCGAACTCCGGATTGTTCTTCCCGGGACGGCTGCATGCATCGCTTGCCACGCAGCCCGCCACCTGCATCGACTGCCACGCGACTTCCGTGCCCAGCGGCTTCGTCGGGCCGGCGCCAATCAACCCGGTACGCAACCCCCCTTCAGGCGAGATGAAGCACGACGCCGTGCTGTGGAGCAATGGAGCCCCGACCTCGACGCCGGCGGTGCCGAAAGAGTGTTCGATGTGCCATACCGTGACCGCGCCGCCCGCCGCGCCCACCTGGGTCACCTCGCAGAAATTCCACGCCTCGCTCGCCGCGGCCGCGCAACCCTCGTCGTGCCTTGACTGCCATGCCAACACGCGCCCTGCGCTCTTGACCTCGACCAACGCCGCGCTCCTCGCGAACGTGCAGTTCGATCACACCATCGGGCCGGCGCTGGGTGAGTGCGCCACTTGTCACTCGGCGCAATACACCGCTTGGAGCGGCGGCCGGTTCCACCTGCCCTCGAGCGCGACGCCGTCCACCTGCCTGCCGTGCCATTCCAACGAGCGGCCCACCAGCACGGTGGGCTGGGATCCGTCGTACACGACTTCACCGTTCGACTATGTGCAAGTCAACCTCGGCGCGCCGACCCACGGCGACGGCCAGGATTGCGCCGTCTGTCACGGCGGCCCCGGCACAGGAGCTTGGGGCGGCACGCAGAACTGGAAAGGCGGCCACTTCAGCCACGACGCCGCGACGACGGTCGCCGGCACGACCTGCATCGCCTGCCACAGCACGCAGCGACCGGACCTGAACGGCGTGACTCCCGCGCAGATCCCCTACAACGGCGTGCCGTTTGATCATTCGACGAACGGCACCGGCGATTGCTACGGCTGCCATTCCCAGGCGACCGTGCCGCGGGGCAGCTACGTCCATTACTTGCCGATTCCGGGCGACTGGCAAGGGGGCGTCGGCTATCCGGGGGGGACGCTGATCAGCGCGCCGACCCAGTTCATCACCGTCCCCGAGACGACGCTGAACCCGTCTCCCCCGAGGCTCGTGACCGGAAGCAGCACGATCACCGCGACGCTCCACAACGCCATGCTGCACACCTCTCAACAAGTACCAGCGTCCATCCGCCCAGGGCTCACGCCGCCTGACGCCTCGTGCAAGAATTGCCACACCACCACCAGCACGTTTGGCGACCCGTACGCGAATGGGCAATTCCACGCGCGGCTCACGACCTTGGGTTTGAACCAGCCAACCGTACAATGCGCCGATTGCCATTCTCAGATGCGTCCCGTGGGAATCGTCTTCAAGGGCGCATCCGAACTACAGCCGATGGATCACAACGCGGCCTTCGCTTCCGCCGCCACCGTGATGAGCAATGGCGTTGCCACCTCGGTGACCAACGTCAACCAGATCGACTGCTCGACCTGCCACAAGGCGCCCGGCAGCGTCTGGTCGGACGGCACCTTCCACCAGAAGATCGGGGCCGCGGTGCCCGCCGATTGCACGGTCTGCCACTTCACGCTGATGGCCGATTCGACCACCTCCGACCTGACCAGCGGAACGAGCTACGGCATGCGCCACAAGTCGACGCAGCTGAAGTTCCAGAATTGCAGGTCATGCCACACCTCGGCGCTGTCCAACGGTGCGGTCACTCCGATCTCGGCTGCGCTGTGGAGGCCGGGCGCGTTCCACGCGGGCGTCGGCACCCAACCGCTCGCCTGCAACGACTGCCACACGATCTCCAAGCCGGCGGCCGGCGCATCGACCCAGAGCAGCGTGACCTACAACCTGGCCGCGGGAGGAACCTCGAGCAACGCCGCGCAATGGATGAACCACGGATCGCCCTTGGTCGTTGGCAAGGACTGCGCCACCTGCCACCTGGCGGACGCGGTCGCCTCAGGATCCGTCTGGAGCAAGTCCGACTCGTTCCACAAGGCGGTGGCGAGCCCTGCCAGCTGCCGGGAGTGCCACGGTCTCACCAACGGCGGTGGCTCCGTCGCCGGCACCAACAACAACTTGCCGGCGGGCCTGACCAACTCGACGACGGTGACCTCGGCCGCCTCCGACAGCACCACCGGCGTTCCCGCGGGAACGTTCGATCAGATCACCCACGCGGACATCAACGTTTCGAGTCACGATTGCAGCTTCTGCCACACGCAAATGGGCGTCTCGACCGTCGCCGGCGTGCAAGGCAAGGAATGGGCGCAAGCCTCGTTCCACGCCAGCTTCAACGCCGGCAACACGCTGGTGATGAACGGCACCACCGGCCGCTGCAGCGACTGCCACATGAACGTCGCGCCCGCGGCGAGCTTCCCGCTCTTTAATCACAGCGGCCTCTCCGCCACGTCGGGATCGCAGGACTGCGCGTCGTGCCATGCCTGGCCGGGCACCGGCACCGCCTCTTCGCCAAACTGGCTCGGCGCTGCGAGCGTGCCGCAGTACATCACCGTCGGCGGCTTCATCATCCCGCAGCCGCCGGCCTCCTCCACGATGACCCAGTCCGGCATCGCGAACCTTCCTCACCCGACCGTCCCCAGCGGCGTCGCGTGCACCACCTGCCACTTGAGCGCTTCCGGCGGCAAACCGGCGACGGGCTACGACCATGCCTCGACATTGATCAACAACAATTGCGCTGCCTGCCACGAGGCGGGTAGCAATCTGGTAGATCCCCCGTGGAACGGCGCCACGACCCAGGCTGCGGGGCTCGGCGACACGCGGCCCTTCACCACCCCCCTGAGCCAGTGCAACATCCCCGCTACGGCGCTGCACTTCTACCCGCCGAGCGGCACTTCCGCGTCGTTGGGAGAGTGCAGCCTCTGCCACAAGACGCCCGCAGGAAACGGCACCACCACGACCGGTACCGCGTACACATCCGCCTGGAGATGGTCGCACCCGCCAACGACGGGCTCCAAGAGCAACTTCCCTTGCCTCGTCTGCCACGTGCAGCAGAACTGCGGAAACTGACGAACCGGAGCGGCCGATGTCGATGGTTTTTTTGGTTCTCCTCGCGCAGGCGGCGCAGGCGGGCGGCCTCTCCTGGAAAGCGCCCGCGGGCTGGCCCGTCGATCCGCACGGATCGCAGATGCGCGTCGCGACCTACCGCGTCCCGGCGGCGCGCGGGGACACCGAAGGCGGCGAGCTGGGCATCTTCTTTTTCGGCAAGGGCGAAGGCGGCCCTGCCTCCGCGAACGTGGACCGCTGGCTCCATCAGTTCACTCCGGAGTCCGGCGCGGCCAAACCATCGTCGCGGACGGAGACGGTGAACGGCATCCGCATCACCCGCGTCGCCGCCGAGGGCACCTACGCCTCAGGAATGCCCGGCGGTCCCTCGACTCCGAAGACCAGGTTCGCCCTGCTGGGGGCCATCGCCGAAGGTCCGGAGGGAAGCGTCTTCTTCAAGCTGGTGGGGCCGCGCGGCACCGTTCGCGCCGCCTCGGGGCAGTTCGAGACGCTGGTGCACAGCCTCTCCCGCCGCTGAGCTCAGGGCGTCCTGCGGCGAGTCGAGCCGGGCACGAACGTGAACTGCCAGTCGCTGTAGGCGCGCGCCTCGTCGAAACCGTGGTCGGCTGCGTTGAAGAGGGCGGTCTTGAGCGGCTGACGTTTGGAATTGCTCCGGACGCCCATGATCCCGCCGTTCGGCGCCGGCACCAGCGTCCAATCGACCGCGTTGGTCATCGGGTCCGGATAGAGCTGCCTGAGATAGCGGACCGTGACCAGGGAGTCGGGCGCGGCCCCGAGCAAATCCGGAAGGCTTTGCGGATAGGTTCGCTTGTGGTTCCAGTACCGCCCGATCGCCGTCCGGTACTCGTGCCCGACCCACAGCAGCTGCGTCTCGCGCTCGCGCTGCGCGGCCGTGGCCGTGACCTCGCC
>JANXXR010000468.1 GCA_025350525.1 Deltaproteobacteria bacterium | reverse complement strand
CCAGGCCTCGCGGGCGTCGCGGTCCTTGAGGATCAGCTCGATGCCGCGCCACATTTGCCCCGACGACCAGGCGTCGGTGACCTTGCCGTTCTGCACCTCGACGTCGATGCGGAGGTGGCCCTCGATGCGGGTGATGGGGTCGATGGTGATGCGCGTCATCTGGAAACCTCTTCTAGGCGTGGACGATCGTCTGCGCGCCGGGCGGGGCCGCGTCGAGTACAGGGAAGCGCTTGACGACGACGATGAAGACGCAGCCGGCCAGCGCCCAGAGCCCGAGGGAGACGAAGATCTCCGCGGGCGCGGGGAAGTAGTGCCAGTCGCCGCGCGGGACGATGCCGATCAGGTAGGTGTCGAACCGGTAGAGCGCGCCGAAGAGGATGAGCGAGAGCGCGGCGAGGAAGCGGCGGCCCGGGTCGCGCCGGTGCCCATCGCCGAGGAGCAGTGCCGAGCCGGCCAGCGCGAGGCCGATCTCGAGCCAGAAGAAGAAGGCGTACCGGTCGGGCACCAACAGCAGACCGAGCCGTCCCTTGAAGGCGAGATCGCCGAAGCGGAGCAGGAGGAACGCCAGCACCAGGAAGGGCGGCAGGCGCGCGAGCCGCGGCATGAGGTCGTCCTCCTGCGGCCGGCCGAGGACGAGCCGGGTCAGGCCGTCCTGGAGGACCAGTCCCGAGTAGCCCATCACCAGGCAGCTGATGAGGAAGAGGAGCGGCAGAAAGCCGCTGTGCCAGAGCGGATGGAGGTAGGTCGAGATCATGAAGAGCCCGCCCAGCGCCGACTGGTGCATGGTGGGCAGGAGCACCCCGAGCGCGATGACCAAGGGCAGCGCCTTCTGCAGCCGCGGGCCGAACCAGCGGGCGAAGCGGCCGGCGCGGGTGGCCCGCGACTTGAGCCCTTCCCAGAAAGCGGGCGAGACCTCGACCCAGAGGACCAGCACGTAGGTGATCACGCAGAGCGACACTTCGAGCAGCACCGAGTGGCTGTTCCAGAGCCAGACCAGCGGCAGCCGCCAGACGTTCCACCAGCGGCCCAGGTCCACCATCACGCTGGCGCCGCCGATGCTGTAGGCGACCGCGCTGGTGAGCAGGGCCGGCCGCACCAGCGCGTGGTACTTGCCGCGGTTGAAGATGTAGACGAGCAGGGCCATCGCGTAGCCGCCCGCGCCGATGCCGGTGGCGATGACCACGTTGAGCGGCTTCCAGATGCCCCACGGATAGCCGTCGCTCAGGTTGGTGATGGGCGCCAAGCCGAAGAGGAAGCGCACGCCGATGAGCCCGACGCCGACCAGCCCGAAGGCGAGCATGACCAGGAACGCGCGCGTGAAGATGGGGCCGCCCACCGGCTCAGCTCTGGTGATCATCGCCTGCCTCGGTCTTCTGGTTGCGCCGCACCACGAAGAGCAGCGCCGCGTAGAGGGCGGCGGGGGTCAGCATCCCCTGGTAGAGGCTCTTCTGGATGGTGTTGCTCAGGTGCGGAACGCTCTCGTCGCCCAGCGCGGGCAGGCCCACCTTGTCGAAGGGCAGCCCCGCGGGGTTGAGGTAGAGCACCTGCGTGCCGCCCGCGTCGTGCTCGCCGTAGACCTTGGGGAAGTAGCGCCGGGGCTGCTTCGCTAGCCGCGCGTGCGCCTCGGCGAGCAGGGCCTCGCGCTTGCCGTAGATGATCGCCTTGCGCGGGCAGACTTCGGTGCAGGCCGGCTCCTTGCCCTCGAGGAGGCGGGGCATGCACAATTCGCACTTGCTGATGCGCGGGGTGGCGGAGGCGAAGTCGAACTTGGGCACGCCGAAGGGGCAGGCGATCTGGCAGTAGCGGCAGCCGATGCACAACTCGGGGCGGTAGGTGACGACGCCGAACTCGCGCTTCTGCAGCGCGCCCAGCATGCAGGCCGAGACGCAGGCGGGGTCGAGGCAGTGCATGCACTGCTCTTTGGTGAAGGCGGTGTCCGGGCCCGCGCCCGCGCCGGTCTTCTTGTAGAGCTTGATCACCGTCCGGGTGTCGAAGTCGAGGTCGGTCTGCATGTCGTGCAGGCCCAGGTCCTTGCGGGTGCGCTGCGGCGCGAGATGGTTGGTCTCGCGGCACTTGACCACGCAGGTCTTGCAGCCGATGCAGAGCGTGGCGTCGTAGAGCATGCCCACCGCCTCCGCCGGAGCGCCGCTCGCGCTCGCCTGCGCGGCGCGGCCCAGGGCGGTGGCGCTGCCCATCACCGCCAGCGACTGGAGGAACCGTCGGCGCTCCATGGCCTCAGACCTCCTTCGCTGGTGGCGGCGGCTTCGGCGCTGCGCTGCCCCCGATGCGCTTTGCCGCCAAAAGGCCGCCGCCGATGACCGCGCCGGCCACCGCGCTGCCGAAGGCGATCGCTCCGGCGCCGGACGATGCCCTCTGCGTCAAGATGGGCGGGTACTGGTCGGGAGGCGTGGGCCTGGTGATCTCGACCGTCTGGTAGAGCGGTGTGCGAAAGAGCATCGACTGCTCGGTGCAGCCGGCGCAGGGGTGGCCGATGCCGATGGGCCAGGCGCCGTCGACGTCGCAGAAGTGCTTGAGCGAGCAGTTGGCGTAGGTCGCGGGCCCTTTGCAGCCCAGCTTGTAGAGGCAGTAGCCCTGCCGGTGGCCCTCGTCGCCGAACTTCTCGGCGAAGCGGCCGGCGTCGAAGTGCGCCCGCCGCGGGCAGTCCTCGTGGATGGTCCGCCCGTAGGCGAAGAGCGGCCGCCCGAGCGCGTCGCGGGCGGGCAGGGTGCCGTAGGTCACGTACTGCAGCACGACGCCCAGCAGGTTGTAGGGATTGGGTGGGCAGCCCGGCAGCGAGATGACCGGCTTCTTGTTGAAGATCTGCGGAACGCCGGTGGCGCCGGTGGGGTTGGGCTCGGCCGCGGGCAGCCCGCCGAACGATGAGCAGGAGCCGAGCGCGATCACCGCCGCGGCCTTGCCGCCCACCTCGTCGAGCATCTCCATGGCGGTGCGGCCGGCGACCTTGCAGTAGATGCCGCCGTGCTTGGCCGGGATCGCGCCCTCGACGATGCAGATGTACTTGCCGGCGTTCTCTTTCATCGCCGTCTGCAGCGCGGCTTCAGCCTGGTAGCCGGCCGCTGCGAAGAGCGTCTCGTGGTAGTCGAGCGAGATGGCCTCGAAGATCACCTCGGTGATCTCGGGATTCGAGGCGCGCAGCAGCGATTCGGTGCAGCCGGTGCACTCCTGGAAGTGCAGCCAGATCACCGACGGCCGCCTGCGCACCTTTTCGATGGCGGCGATCGCCGACGAAGGCATCCCCACCGCCGCGGCGGCCAGGACCAGCAGGCGCGCAAAGTCGCGGCGGGTGATTCCCTTTGCTTCGAGACGCTCGGCGAGCGCCTTCCTCTCGCGGATCTGCGGCATTCGCGTGTCCTCGGTCCCGACGGCTTTGCAGGGTCTTCAACGCGCGTGCGTGCATGAACTGAACCTGACCGGATCGGTCCACGTTCGGGCTCGTCTTACGAGGGGGCGGCCGATGCCGCATCAATGCGGGAGGCGCGATTTGTTCGTCCGCCGCTCGCGCTGCACGCAAACAATGCATCAGCCGCCGTCGCGCCGGCGCTCCGTCTCCCTCAGCTTGAGGCCGATGCCCAGGGCGAGCAGCCCGATCGATCCGATGGCCAGGAGCAGCCCGCGCTGGCGGAACCCGTGGTCGGCGCGGGCAGTGACGATCGACGCGCGCGCCTTGGCCAGCGCTTCGTTCGCCGGCGCGGCGGCCAGCTGGAAGGTTCCCGGATCGAAGGCATGGACCCTGGTTCGCGTCTGCACCAGCGCCTCGTCCAACTCGCTGACGGCGCGGGAGAGCGGCTCGACGTCGAGGCCCTTTTCGGCAAGCTCGTCTCCGATGGTCCTGGCTTCGGCTCCCGCACGTTCCGGCGCGGGCTTTCCCTGCTCCCGGGTCCGGGTCACTTCGGCGCGGCCCGAGGAGAGCAGGTCGAGGGTGGCGCGGAAGCCTGCGGCGGTCTGGTCGCAGGCTTCGTTCTTCCCGGAGTGCAGCGCGTGGCAGTCGTGGCAGAGCGTGCCAGGCGTGTTGCCCACCATCGCGTCGGTCGGCCGGACGATGGCGTGGGTGCCGTGGCATTGCCCGCACTCCGGCCACTTGTTCGCCTCGAACGCGACCTTGTGCTTGCTGCCGTCGAAGAGCTGCCCGTTGAGGACGTGGCAGCGGCGGCACACCTGCGCCACGCTGGCCACGGCCGGCGGCATGGCCGCGTGGCTGCCGTGGCAGCCGGTGCAGGAGGGCGCGCCCAGGTCGCCTTTCTCGAGCAGCGCCTTGCCGTGGACGCTGGCCTTGTACTGAGCCACCTGCGTGATGGGCATCGTCGCGCCGGTGTCGGTCTTGTATCCGGCCATGTGCTCGGCGCTGGCGTGGCAGGCTCCGCACGTGTCGGGAACCCGCTGCGCGTTCACCATCGACTTGCGGCTCTTCGGGCCGCGGATGCCGTGCACGCCGTGACAGCTCACGCACTGGGCCGCGCGAGAATCCTTCTGCTGGAGAAGCAAAGTGCCGTGCCGGCTCTCGCGGTACTTGGCGAGCTGGTCGGTGGGCAGGGTCGGATTGAAGCCGCGCATGAAGGAGGTGTCGGCGTGGCAGCGCGCGCAGAAGTCCGGGATCCAGCTCCGGTCGTGGTGCCGGTCGTCGGACTTGGGCCAGCGCTTGCCGATCTCGCTCGACATCGACTCGTCCTTCGGCGAGCCGCCGTGGCAGCCCGCGCAGGAGAGGCCGCGGCGGAAGTGGGCGTCGCTGACGAGCTCGCGCAGGTCCAGCAGCGGATTCGATCCCTGCTTTGCGGGATCCGGTGAAAAGAGCACCCGCGGCTTCACGTTGCCGGGGTCGGAGTGGCAGAGGATGCAGTTGTCCTGCAGCACGATCTCCAGCCCCTGCGGGGCCAGGTCGAGCGAGAGCAGGATGCGCAGGTGATCGGCGCTGCCCAGGATCAGGCTGTCGGCGGCAGCGGCGACCAGCTGGCGGGTTCGCTCGGGCATCAGCGCGAGCTTCTCCACGTCCTGGTCGGAGAGGATCGGGGTGCCGTCCTTCGCCTT
>JANXXR010000186.1 GCA_025350525.1 Deltaproteobacteria bacterium | reverse complement strand
TGCACGTGCGGGTCGGAGAAATGCAGGACGCGGATCACGGCTTCTCCGCCACCGCCGTAAGGCCGAGGCCGCCCAGCGCCTCCTCGATCTTGCTCACCCGCAATCCAGCGCCTTCGAGCGCGGCCCAGAGGGTGTCGGAGGTGAAGCGGCCGTAGGCCTTGCTGGCGGTCCGCCAGAGCAGCGCGGTCAAGGCCCAGCGCGGGTTGGGCAGCGCCCGGGCCATGCCCAGCACGGTCTTGCCCAGGCCGTCCTGCGGCTCGAGCAGCACCACCCGCCCGCCGGGCCGCAGCACGCGGAACACTTCGCGCAGCGCCGCGGGGCGGTCGGCGAGGAGGTACAGCACGCTGTGGAAGGTGACCGCGTCCAGCGCGCCGCTGCGAAAGGGCAAGGCGCCCGCGTCGAGACAAGCGAGCGGCAACCCGCGCCTGCGCGCGCGCCGCAGCATCGGCAGCGCATAGTCGCCGCCGATGGCGCCCGCTCCGATGGCGTCGCGCAGGTGGACAGTCGAGTTCCCCGGCCCGCAGCCGAGGTCGAGCACCAGGCGCGCTCCGGCCGGAAGCTCGGCCGCCATCTGCGCGCAGTGCTCCTCCCAGACGGGCGCGCTGGTGAGCAGTTCGTAGGGCAGCGAGGCGAGCTCGAAGAGGATGCTGGACCGCACCCGTGCTCTTTACCAGAGTGAAGGGCGCGCCGCCGTCCGCCGATTGGGTTATGAAGCAGGAGCCATGGGACTCCTCGACAAGCTCAAGCCGCAAGCGCCCGTCATCCGCCCCACCGATCTCAACCTCGGCGACGACGGCAGCCTGCGCATCCGCTGGGACGACGGCAAGGACTCGAGCTACGCCGCCAAGTGGCTGCGCGCGCGCTGCCCCTGCGCCGAATGCGTCGAGGAGTGGAGCGGAAAGCGCGTGGTGGGCGACGCGCAGGTGAAGGACGACGTCCGCCCGCGCGGCATGCACCAGGTGGGGCGGTACGCGATGCAGATCGACTGGAGCGACGGGCACTCTACGGGCATCTACTCCTGGGACTACCTGCTCAAGCTGCGCAGCGAAGGCTGAGCGGGCGGCGGAGCGGCAGTTCGGTTAGGCTGCAGTCATGCTCCGTCTCTTGCTCCTCGCGATGTTGCTTCCCGCCTGCACGGCCGGGGTGGCGGCGGGGGCGGCGGTCACCACCGGAGCCGCGGTCAGCCTGTCGGCGGTGCAGCGCAACGCCGGCGGGTGCTACGCCATCTGCACCGGGGGCACCACCTGCAATCCGCGCAACGGCCTCTGCGAGCGGATGCCTTGCGACGGACGGTGCGGCGCCGAGCAGCACTGCGTGACCTCCTTCTCCGAGAGCACCTGCGTCGCCGGAGCGCCCTCCGACGTGGTCAGCGGCGCTCCCGGATCGCAGAAGACCATCCCCGTCCTGCAGCCGGCGGCGATGCCCAGCGGCCCGCCGCAGATCATCCCGGCCGCCGAGGTAAATCCGCCTTCGCACAAGTGAGCGGCGCGCACTGAATGAACATTCACTCAGTCGCTTGACGCGGCCTCCCGCCGCTGTTACCTACCGCGCCCGCCAACTGCCTGGAGGTTCACATGGCCTCTCGTCCCGGCCGCCGCGTCGCCATCGTCGCCGGCCTGCGCACTCCCTTCGTCAAGTCCGGCACCGCCTTCAAGGACCTCTCCGCGCTGGAGCTGGGCCGGCAGGTGGTCTCGGAGCTGGTGCAGCGGGCGGAGATCCCCGCCTCGGCCATCGACCAGCTGGTCTTCGGCACCGTCATCCCCTCGGTGCAGATGCCCAACATCGCCCGCGAGATCGGCCTCGCCGCCGGCCTGCCCAAGAGCATGGACGCCTACTCGGTGACCCGCGCCTGCGCCACCAGCATCCAGGCGCTGACCAATGCTGCCGACGCCATCGCGCTGGGCGAGATCGACCTCGCCATCGTCGGCGGCGCCGAGGCGCTCTCCGACGTGCCCATCAGCTACTCGCGCCCGGTGGCGCAGGCGGTGGTCGCCGCCTCGAAGGGCCGCAATCTGATGGAGAAGCTGCAGGCCTTCCACGAGGTCTCGGCAAAGGATCTGCTGCCGGTGGCCCCGGCCATCGCCGAATACTCGACCGGGCTCTCGATGGGCGAGTCGGCGGAGAAGATGGCCAAGGAGAACGGCATCTCGCGCGAGGCGCAGGACGCCTGGGCGCACCGCTCGCACTTCCTCGCCGCGCAGGCGTGGGAGGCGGGCAAGTTCGCCAAGGAAGTGATGCGCGTGGTCACCGGCCGCAACTTCGACAAGGTGGTCGCCGAGGACAACATCGTCCGCAAGGACTCGAAGCTCGACGGCTACGCCAAGCTCAAGCCGGTCTTCGACCGCAGGTACGGCAGCATCACCGCCGGCAACGCGTCGCCGCTCACCGACGGCGCCGCGGCGCTGATCATCTGCTCGGAGGAGCGGGCGCGCGAGCTGGGGCTGAAGCCGCTGGGCTTCTTGCGCGCCTATGCGTACGCCGCTGTCGATCCCGCCTGGCAGCTGCTGCAGGCGCCGGCGTTCTCGGCGCCCAAGGCGCTCAAGCGCGCGGGCATGAAGCTGTCGGACATCGACCTGGTCGAGATCCACGAGGCCTTCGCCGCGCAGGTGCTCTCCAACTTGCAGGCGTGGGCCTCGAAGAAGTTCGCCGACCAATACCTGGGCGGCGCTGGGCCCATCGGCGAAGTCCCCGACGAGAAGATCAACCCGCGCGGGGGCAGCATCTCGCTCGGGCATCCCTTCGGCGGCACCGGCGCGCGGCTCGTGCACCAGGCGCTGCGGGAGTTGGCGGACAAGGACAAGAACACCGCGCTCATTTCCGTCTGCGCCGCCGGCGGCCTGGGCGCGGCCTGCATCCTGGAGCGCAACTGATGAGCACCTTCCGCATCGACGTGGGGCAGGACGGCGTGGCGCTGCTCCTCATGGACGTCCCCGGCGAGAGCACCAACACGCTGCGCGCCGACTTCCAGGAGGAGTTCGAGCAGGTCTTCAAGACCCTCGCCGACGACGGCGCGGTCAAGGCCATCGTCTTCGCCTCGGCCAAGCCCGACAGTTTCGTGATGGGCGCCGACATCGAGATGCTGGCCAGGGTCAAGACGCAGGCCGAGGCCACGGCGCTGGCGCGGGGTGGGCAGCAGGCGATGCAGCGGCTGGAGGAGCTGGGCAAGAAGAAGCCCATCGTCGCCGCCATCCACGGGCCGGCGCTGGGCGGCGGGCTCGAGCTCGCGCTCGCCTGCACCTATCGCATCGCCACCGACGACAAGAAGACGCAGCTGGGCCAGCCCGAAGTGCAGCTCGGCCTCTTGCCCGGCGCGGGCGGCACGCAGCGGCTGCCGGCGCTGATCGGCATTGCGCAGGCGCTCGACATCATCCTCGCCGGCAAGTCGGTGAAGGCGTCCAAGGCGAGGAAGCTGGGCCTGGTGGACGAGGTGGTGCCGAAGCCCATCCTGCTCGAGATCGCCCGCAAGCGCGCGCGGGAGCTGGCCGACGGCACGCTGCGCCCGGAGCGCAGCAAGCTCGACATGAAGCACGGCCTGCCCAAGTTCTTGCGCTCGATCGCCGACCCGGAAGTGCTGCAGTCGGTGGCGCTCGAGGAGAATCCGCTCGGCCGCAAGATCCTCTTCCAGCAGGCGCGCAAGGCGCTGGTGGCCAAGACGCGCGGCCACTATCCGGCGCCGGAAAAGGCGCTCGAGGCGGTGCGCATCGGCGTCGAGAAAGGCGCCGAAGAGGGCTACCGCGCCGAGGCGACGCTGTTCGGCGAGCTGGTGGTGAGCGAGGTCTCGAAGCGGCTGGTCGAGATCTTCTTCGCCACCCAGGCGCTGAAGAAGGACAGCGGCGTGGACGAGGCGGGCGTCAAGGGCAAGAAGGTGCAGAAGATCGCCATGCTCGGCGCCGGGCTGATGGGCGCGGGCATCGCCTACGTGACGGCGGAGGCGGGCCTTCCGGTGCGCCTCAAGGACAAGGACGACGCGGCGCTGGGCCGCGGTTTCAAGCAGATCGCCGGCATCCTCGACGAGAAGGTCAAGCGCCGCCGCCTCAGCCGCCGCGAGCGCGACGACAAGCTGGCGCTGGTGACCGGCACCACCGATTACAGCGGCATGCGCAATGCCGACGTAGTGATTGAAGCCGTCTTTGAAGATATCAAGGTCAAGCACGCGGTCCTGCGCGATGTCGAGCGGGAAGCGCCCAACGCCATCTTCGCTTCCAACACTTCTTCCCTGCCGATTGGAAAGATTGCCGAAGGCGCGGAGCACCCCGAGCGCGTCATCGGCATGCACTTCTTTTCGCCGGTCAACAAGATGCCGCTGCTCGAAGTCATCCGGGCGCCGCGGACCTCGCCGGAGACGGTGGCCACGGTGGTGGCGCTGGGCAAGAAGATCGGCAAGACCGTCATCGTCGTCAACGACGGGCCCGGCTTCTACACCAGCCGCATCCTCGCGCCCTACGTCAACGAGGCGGCCTTCATCTTCAACGACGGCGCCGCCGTCGAGGATATCGACAAGGCGCTGGTGGACTTCGGCTTCCCGGTGGGGCCGATGCAGCTCCTCGACGAGGTGGGCATCGACGTCGGCGCCAAGGTCGCGCACATCATGCACGAGGCCTTCGGCGCGCGGCTGGCCCCGCCGGCCGGCTTCGAGAAGCTCGTCGAGGGCGGGCGGCTGGGGCGCAAGGCGAAGAAGGGCTTCTACTGGTACGGCGAGGAGAAGGGCCCCAAGCTGGTGGACGAGACCGTCTATGCGGTGACGCCGCAGGGCGCGCGGCGCAGCTCGCCGCCGGCGGCGGAGATCGCCGAGCGCTGCGTGCTGCAGATGATCAACGAGGCCGCGCTCTGCCTCGGCGAAGGCATCCTGCGCACGCCGCGCGACGGCGACATCGGCGCCGTCTTCGGGCTGGGTTTTCCGCCCTTCCGCGGCGGGCCCTTCCGCTACGCCGACACGCTCGGCGCCGCGCAGGTGGTCGAGCGGCTGCGGCGGCTGCAGGATCGCTTCGGGCTGCGCTTCGCGCCGGCGCCGAAGCTGCGGGAGCTGGCGACGAGCGGCGGCAAGTTCCACGGATAGCTACGGCACCGCGACGTGGAAGAGGTGGCCGGCGCCCCAGGTGGCGCCCGCCGCCAGCATCAGCACCAAGAGCTGCCGGCCCGCGCTCCAGGCGAGGTTGCGGCCGCCCAGGTAGCCCAGCGTCGCGCCCACGCCCACCGCCGCCGCGGCGCCCAGCAGAAGCGAGGCCACGCCCGCCCGCGTCCCGGTCCAGAAGAACCAGGGCACGAGCGGCACCAGCGCGCCCGCCGCAAAGGTGACGAGCGAGGTGATGGCCGCCTTCCAGGGCGAGCCCAGCTCCTCGGGGTCGAGACCCAGCGAGCGCGCGTACACCGCCAGCGCGCGGTCGGGCACCATCGAGATCTGCTTGCTGGCGTTGGCGGCGGTGGCGGGCAGCACGCCGCCCTTGCGGATGAACTGCTCCAGATCCGCGCGGGCGTGCTCGGGCTCGGCCTCGAGGTGGGCGCGGAACTCGCCGAGCAGGCGCTGCAACAGCTCCACCTGCGCGGCCATGGAGACGTACTCGCCTGCCGCCATCGAGGCGGCGCCGGCCACCAGCGAGGCCAGCCCGGCGAGCTGCACGAAGTGCCCGCTCGCCTGCGCCCCGGCGACGCCGAGGATGAGCGAGACGTTGGTGACCAGGCCATCGCTGACCCCCAAGACCGCCGCCCGGGTGGCGCCGCTCTGGACCTCGCGCGCGCGCTTGACCGAATCGTCCGCGCCCTCGTGCATCACTGCCCGAACTCCCTGCGCAGCTGGTCGAGCGGGGGCAGGGCCTGGTCTCTGGCCGAGAGCAGCGGCTCCCGCAGCGGCCAGTCGATGCCCACCGAATTCCACAGGACGCCGACCTCGTCGGCAGGGTCGTAGAAGTCGGTGCACTTGTACTCGACCTCGGCGACCTCGCTCACCACGCAGAAGCCGTGGGCGAAGCCGGGCGGCACCCAGAGCTGGCGGAAGTTGTCGCCCGAGAGCGTGGCCGCGGCCCACTGGCCAAAGGTCTTCGAGCCCGGGCGGATGTCCACCGCCACGTCGAAGATCTCGCCTCGCACGGCGCGCACCAGCTTGCCCTGCGGCCGCTGGCGCTGCGCGTGCAGCCCCCGCAGCGTGCCGCGCTGGGAGCGGGAGGCGTTGTCCTGCACGAAGTCCGGGGGCACGCCGCCGTCGCGGTACTTCCGCGCGTGGAAGGTCTCGAGGAAGAAGCCGCGCGCGTCGCGGTGGACGTCGGGCTCCACCAAGAGGACTCCGGGCAGGTTGGTCTCGATGAACTTCAGGGGGTCACCTCTCGAAGCGGTAGCCGTGCCCGCGCACGGTGAGGAAATGCCGCGGCTCCTCGGCGTTCTCCTCCAGCTTGACCCGCAGCGAGCGGACGAAGTTGTCCACCGTGCGGGGCGTGCCCTCGTACTCCGCTCCCCAGCAGCGCGCAAGCAGGTCTTCGCGGGAGAGCGCCCGCCCGCCGGAGGTGAGGAAGAGCCGCAGCACCTTGAACTCCTGCGGGCTGACCTCGACCAGCGCGCCGCTGCGCTGCACCGTCTGGCGATCGAGGTCCACCTCGACGGCGCCGAACTTGAACAGCGCGCTCTTCTGCGCCGGCGTGGGTCGGCGCCGCAGCAGCGCCTCGACGCGGGCCAGCAGATCCCCGAGGCCGAAGGGCTTGGCCAGGTAGTCGTCTG
>JANXXR010000064.1 GCA_025350525.1 Deltaproteobacteria bacterium | reverse complement strand
GGCGATCAGCGCGCGCGCGCAGGCCAGGTAGGCGATATCGGTGTGGTGCTTGTGGGTGAACACCGGGTAGCCAGCGAGGCCGAGCTCCTGGGCACGCTTGATCTCGCCGTCCCAGTACGCGCCCTTGACGAGCCGGACCATTAAACGCAGGCCGTGGCGGCGCGCGATGCGGGCGACTTCCTCGACGAGGCGAGATCGATCCGCTGCAGATCGCGCTGCGCGAGATCGAGGAGGAGACCGGCCTGCGCGATCTGACGCCGCTCGGGGAGGGGCTCTTTGACGTGGACGTCCACGGAATCCCCTTGCGGCCCGGCGAGCCCGCGCACCCGCACCTGGACTTGCGCTACGCCTTCGTCGCCTCTGTCTCGGCCGCGCCGCGCCTCTCGCACGAGAGCCGTGCGCTGCGCTGGTTCCCCCTGGGCGCGCCGCCCGAGGACGCCGACGACTCGCTCCGCCGCGCCCTCCGGAAGCTGGCTGTCTTCAGCCGCGCTTCCTGAAGAGCGGAATCACCCGGCCTGTCGCAACCGCGTCGCTCACGGCGTCCACCTGATCGCCCGCGGCTTCCACCGCGGCGCGGAGGTCGTCGTGGAGCGAGAGGTACCCCGCGGCCCGGCATTTCGCCGCCACCTCCTGCAGGAACTCGCGGCGCGCGTCGCGGGGCAGCGCTTCGAGATAACCCAACAGCTCGATGCCCTCAGCCGAGATCCCGTACTCCGGTTTCCAGCCTTTGCCGTCCATCTGCGATGCCCCCGAAGGCTAGCTTCAGCATGGGGGACTTGCGGCGCATCCCTGCAGCAGGGCAGGCGGGCGAGCAGGCCCGCCTGCCGCTGCTTGACCGCTACGAGCAGCCCATCGAGTTGCCGCAGTTGAGGCACTTGAAGCAGGTGCCATTGCGCACGGTGATGTGCCCGCAGGTGTCGCAGAAGGGCGCGTCGCCCGAGAGCTTGCCCAGCTGGGAATCCTGAGCCGACACCGACCGCCGCGAGGGGTTGGGCGGGTTCGACTTCTGCGCCGACTTGGCCTGCGCCGCCGGGCTCACCGCTGCCGGGCTCGCCGCCGCCGGCATTGGCACCGGGTCGGCCGTCTGGGCGCTCTTGGGCGTCTCGGCGGCTTCCTCCGGCGTCACGTGGGCGAGGTCGTCCCTCTGGAGATATTCGACGCCCAGCGCGCGGAAGACGTAGTCGATGACGCTGGTCGCGAACTTCACCCGGTCATGTCCCTGCACCGGCCCCTGCGGCTCGAAGCGGGTGAAGACGAACTGCTCGACCAGCACGTCGAGCGGCACGCCGTACTGCAGCGCCATCGAGACCAGCATGGCGAAGCAGTTCATCACCGAGCGGAGCGCCGCGCCCTCCTTGTGCATGTCGATGAAGATCTCGCCCAGCGCCCCGTCCTCGTACTCGCCGGTGCGCAGGAAGATCTTGTTGCCGCCGACCTTGGCCTCCTGGGTGAGGCCGTGCCGCTTGGAGGGCAGCCGCCGCCGCGCGCTCGACGAGAGCGGCGCCGGCACCGCCTTGGCCTGGAAGGCCGCCTCCGACATCCGCTGCGCCTGCTCGCGGGTCAATTCGGGGATGACCTTGAGCAGCGCCTCGGTCATCTCGCGGGCGTCCTTGGGCAGCGGGACCTTGACGACGTTGTCTCCCGCCGAGAGCGGCTGCGAGAGCTTGGAGCCGTCGCGGTAGAGGGCGATGGCCTTGATACCGAGGCGCCAGGAGTCGAAGTGGATCTTCTCCACCTCGTCGACGGTGGCGTCGCCGGGCAGGTTGATGGTCTTGGAGATGGCGCCGGAGAGGAAGGGCTGGGCGGCGGCCATCATGCGGACGTGGCCCATCGGCTCGATGTAGCGGGTGCCCAGCGGGCCGCAGCGGTTGGCGCAGTCGAAGACCGGGTAGTGCTCGACTTTCAGGTGTGGCGCGCCCTCGACCGTCTGCCGTCCGCAGACCACCAGCGTGGCGGCGTCGATCTGCGCGTCGGTGTAGCCGAGCCGCGCCAGGGTCACCTTGCCCTTGGAGTTGGCGTCCACGCCCAGCCGCGAGAGGCAGGCCGGCCCGAGGACGTGGGCCGCGAACGAGGCCCGCAGATCGAAGACCGACTCCAGCGACTTCTCGATCTTGCCGATCTCCGCCGGCAAGAGGCCGCGCGCCTCCAGCTCGGCCGGGGCGAAGTCGGGCACGCTCTTGAGCGAGGCCGTGCCGCGCACGTAGTTGACGATGGCCTGCACTTCCGCCGGCGCGTAGCCCAGCTTCTTGAGGGCCCGCGGCACCGACTGGTTGACGATCTTGAAGCTGCCTCCGCCGGCCAGCTTCTTGAACTTGATGAGCGCGAAGTCGGGCTCGACGCCGGTGGTGTCGCAGTCCATCAAGAGGCCGATGGTGCCGGTGGGCGCGAGCACGGTGGCCTGGGCGTTGCGGTAGCCGTGCAGCTCGCCCAGGAGGACGGCGCGGCTCCAGGTCTCGTGGGCCGCCGCCAAGAGCTCGCGGGGCGCCAGGTCGCCGTCGATGTTGTTCACCGAGTCGCGGTGCATCCGCATCACTTCCAGCATCGACTCGCGGTTCTTGGCGTAGCCCTGGAAGGTGCCCTTGGTGGCGGCCATCTCCGCCGAGAGCGCGTAGGCCTCGCCGGTCATGATGGCGGTGATCGAGGAGGCCATGGCCCGGCCCGCCGCGGAGTCGTAGGGCAGGCCCTCGACCATGAGCAGGGTGCCGAGGTTGGCGTAGCCGAGGCCGAGCGGGCGGAACTGGTGACTGCGCTCGGCGATGCGCTTGGTCGGGTAGCTGGCCAGATCGACCGCGATCTCCTGCGCCATGAAGAAGATGCGGCAGGCGTGCTTGTAGCCCTCGACGTCGAACTTGCCCGAGCGCTCGTCGAGGAACTTGAGCAGGTTGAGCGAGGCCAGGTTGCAGGCGGTGTCGTCGAGGAAGACGAACTCGCTGCAGGGGTTCGAGGCGTAGATGCGGTCGGTGGCCTTGCAGGTGTGCCACTTGTTGATGGTGTCGTCGAACTGGAGGCCGGGGTCGGCGCACTGCCAGGCCGCCTGGGCCATCTCGCGCCAGAGGTCGCGGGCGGAGAGCCGCTCGATGACTTCGCCGTTGGTGCGCGAGGTGGTCTCCCAGACGGCGTCTTTCTGCACCGCCTCGATGAAGCGGTCCTTGATGCGCACCGAGTTGTTGGCGTTCTGTCCCGAGACGGTGCGGTAGGCCTCGCCGTTGAAGTCCGAGGGGTAGCCGGCCGCGATCAACGCCGAGACCTTCTTCTCCTCCCGCGCCTTCCACTGGATGAAGTCGCGGATCTCCGGGTGGTCGCAGTCGAGCACCACCATCTTGGCGGCGCGGCGGGTGATGCCGCCCGACTTGGTGGCGCCGGCGGCGCGGTCGAGGACCTCGAGGAAGCTCATCAGCCCGGAGGAGGTGCCGCCGCCCGAGAGCCGCTCGGTCTTTCCGCGCAGCTTGGAGAAGTTGGTGCCGGAGCCCGAGCCGTACTTGAAGACGCGCGCCTCGTCGTGGATCAGGTTGAAGATCGAGTCGAGGTCGTCGTTGCAGCTCTGGATGAAGCAGGCCGAAACTTGCGGACGGGTATAGGCGTCGTCGGTGATGTAGGCGGTGCCGGAGACGAGATCGACGGCGTAGTTTCCGCCCGAGCCCTTGATGCCGTACTCGTGGTGGAGGCCGCAGTTGAACCACACCGGGCTGTTGAAGGCGCCGATCTGGTGGAGCAGCATGAAGGTCAGCTCGGCCTCGAAGGCCTCGGCGTCGGCGGGCGTGCCGAAGTAGCCGCCCATCTGCTCGCCGGAAGTCCGCAGCGTGTGCGCGACGCGGCGGACCATCTGGCGCACCGAGGTCTCGGAGCCGCTCGGCGAGAGGTGGGCCGGCACGCCGGCCTTGCGGAAGTACTTGCTGACGGCGACGTCGGTGGCGAGCTGCGAGAAGGCGGCCGGCACCTCGGCGTCGTCCATCTTGAAGACCACTTCGCCGTCGGCGCCGGAGATCTTGGCGGGCCGCCGCGTCCACTCCACCTCTTCGAAGACCTGCTCCGCGGTCTGCCCTTCCCGGGTGACCTTGCGGGGTACCGGAAGGCCCTTGGTGCGGCGCGCCCGGAGGGGTTCGCTGGCGCTGCGGCCCTGTGTAGGCGTGGCGCCGGCGTGCATGGCGACGATCGCTGCGGGATCCTGCTTGCCGGTCTTGGCCATCTCTGTTTTACCCCTCCGCCCTGGCGGCGGTTTGACGAAAAAAAGCATCTGCCGGCGCGAGGCCGGCTGCGAAAAAAACGACTCGGTGGATACGAAGTGGCGTGCGGCGGCGGGTGCGTGAAGCCGCCGGCCTCGGGTCAGCTGGTGGCAGGTTTCGGGGAGGGACTCAGACTCGCATTGCGTTTCATGCGCCCTCCTTCAGGCTCCGGCAGGCTCCGGATTTTGGAGCGTTGCAAGCTTGGGCACCATGCTCCGCCCCCGGTGCTTCTGTCAAGCCGGTTCTACCATGGATTGTGGTGACGCGACGCAGTATGCCCAATGGCTCGTAGGTTACCCACAGGTTGTGGACCAGGATTCCACAGGCCCAAGAGGCCGTTTGCAGGATCTTTTTCGCGGACGTTCCACAGCTGCCACACCTGTGCCCAAGTTGTGGTAGGAACCGGCCCCTTCCGTTCAGACCGGGTGTGACATGAAGACTTTGACCGAATTCAGCGGGACGATGATCCGCATGGCCTCGAAGGCGGAGGCGGAGGCGCGCAAGTCCATTCCCAAGGAGCTGCTGCGCGTCGCTCCAGCGGTGGCCCCCAAGGAGGGAGTGACCGCCAAGCCCCACGAGACTGCCAACGCGGCCGCCCCGGTCAACACCGCCGACAGCGTCAGCGACGCCGCCGACCAGGCGCTCGCGCAGCAGGCGGCCGGCGGCTGCGACGTCTCCGGAGCCGCAGAGGCGCGCGCTCCCAAGCTGGGCGAAGCCGGCACCACTGACGACGAGACCCAGCCTGGCGCGGCCGAGGAAGAGGAGCGCGAGGAGGCCGTCGCCGGCCAGGATCTGGCTGGGCAGGCGAGCGACAACGCGCAGGCGACGGAGGGCGGCGCCAAGCAGGCCGAAGTCAATGCCGCCGAGACCGTCGCTGGCCGCGGCGAGCCCGAGGTGGAGACCAGCGCGGTGAAGGAGATCCTCGACAAGGCCGTCTCCGAGGCCACCGGCACGAGCGGCGACCGGCTGCTCCGCCTGCGCGAGGCGCTGCAGGCCACCGGGCGGCAGGCCGACCGGGTGCGGCTGGTGCGCGTCTTCGGGTCGGAGGAGGAGGTCTCGGGCGCGAAGAAGATCGGCGAGTTCCAGTACATCGTCGACCTGATGCCCGCCTCGATGAAGCAGAACTTCGAGCAGAAGGACGACAAGAAGCGAGGCCCGCGCAAGCAGCTGGGCGGCGGCAAGCAGAAGGGGCCCGAAGGATCGCTCGAGGGTAGCTTCTCGATGGAGGCGGTGGCGCAGGATCGGCGCACCGAGCGCGGTCCGGGCGGAGGGCGGCCCGGCGGCAAGGGCGGACCCGGCGGCGGACGTGGCGGGCCGGGCGGCGGACGCGGCGGACCTTCTGGCGGCAAGGGCGGCCCTCCCGGTGGACGCGGCGGCCCCGGCGGCGGGCGCGGCAAGCCCGGCGGCGGCGCGGCGAAGCCGTAGCGACCCGCGGCGCCAGTCCCCACGGCGCTGCGGTGTACACACCGAGGCGGAACCGGGCCGGCGCGGACGTGTACCCGGCGTACACCGTCCGGCGGGACTGTCCGCGACCCCTCCCCAAAAAAAATTATTTTTTTTCGCGAGCCAGGCTCCCGCGCTCGTCGTGCCGCTGGTCGCCATGTCCTCAGTCAGGGCCCGTGCTCGTCCTGGTCCTCGTTGCGGTGGGCAGTATTGAGTTGCGGTGCCCAGTATCGAGCTGGTGGTCGTGGTGGGCATTCGCCTTTGGGCACGACGCAGGCCACGGGATTTCCAGCTCGACCACCAGCCACCAACGACGTCGGCTACGGGAACGGGGACGAGCACGCGCACGGCACTGACTTCAGGCACCTCGCGCTAGTCGGCGGCGGCGGGGCGGAGGGCCAGCTCGTGGGTCCAGGCGCGCGGATCCTGGCCGTGCAGGTAGGCGATCGCGCGGGCGACCTCGGAAGGCGGAATCGCCCGCGCCTCGCCGTGCCGCTCCATCCACTCCTTGCTGCCCAGCGTCGCCAGCTGCCCCTCGACCGCGAGATAGGCCACGTGCACCCGCGGCTTGAGCTCCCGCGCCGCCGCGGAGACGAGCGCCCGCAGCGCGTGCTGCGGCGAGGAGAGCGCCCCGAATCCCGGCCGCGGCGCGGCGGCGAGCGAGGTGCCGATCTGCACGACGGTGCCCCCCGCCGCCATCCGCGGGGCCACCGCCTGCAAGAAGCGCAGACTCCCCACCACCATCGCCTCGAGCCGCCGGCCCAGGTGCAGCGGGTCCGCCTCGACGAGCGGCCCCACCCGGAAGGGCGCGCCGCTGGTCTGGGCGCAGACGGCGAGATCCAATTCCGGGACCTGCGCCAAAAGCGCCGAGAGCGACGCGCCGTCCAGAAGGTCGGCGACGAAGCCGCGCCCGCCGGTCTCCCGCGCCACCGCCTCGACGTCGGCCCGCGTCCGCGCCGCGGACACCACCTGCCAGCCGGCCTTGGCGAAGTGCAGCGCCAATTCGCGCCCCAGCCCCCGCGCACCGATGACCAGCAGCGCCGGCATGGCTACCCCTTGTGCACCTTCGACAGGGACGCCTGCGCGGTGCCCATCAGCACCACCTCGCTGACGTTGACGTGGGCAGGCCGCGTCGCCACCCAGACGATGGTGTCGGCCACGTCCTGGGCGCTGAGCGGCTGCCAGCCCTCGTAGACCGTCTTCGCCTTGTTGGTGTCGCCCAGCCGGACCACCGAGAACTCGGTCTCGGCCATGCCCGGATCGATCTCGGTCACCCGCAGCCCGGTGCCCGACAGCTCGAGCCGCATGGTCGAGGAGATGGCCCGCACCGCGTGCTTGGTGGGCGCGTAGACGACGCCGCCCTCGTAGTGCCCGTGCGCCGCGTAGGAGCCGAGGTTGACGACGTGCCCGCGCCGGGCCGCGATCATGCCGGGCAAAAAGGCGCGGGTGACCCGGAGCAGCCCGGTGATGTTGGTGTCCACCATGGCGACGATGTCCTCGTCGTTGAGCTTGTCGATGGGGTCGCGCCCGCGGGCGAGGCCGGCGTTGTTGACGAGGATCTCCGGCGTGCCGGCCGCCTTGGCGAAGGCGTTGATGCTGGCCACGTCGGTGACGTCGAGCGAGAGCGCCAGCACCGAGGGCGCGCCAGCGGCCTTGCAGGCCTTGGCCACCTCCTGCAGCTTCTCGATCCGCCGGGCTCCCAGGGCCAGCGGATGTCCCAGCCTGGCAAACGAGAGCGCCGTGGCCTCGCCAAATCCAGCGCTCGCTCCGGTGATGACGACCAGTCCAGGTTTCATAGCGCAGTCACGTCGAGCGGCAGGGGGAGCTCGCGACAGCCTTCGGCGCTCGATCGATAGGCGGTCTCGATGATCTGGATGCAGGCGACGGCTTCGCGCAGCTCGCGGTTGACGAAGTCGCCCGACTGGATGGCGGTGCGGAACTGGTCGAAGAGCGAGTTGAACCACTTGGTGTGCGAGGCGTCCATCCAGTCGCTCTCGATCACTCCGCGCTCGAGCTTGCCCTGCACGGTCAGCTCCCAGTCGTCGTCGTCGATGACCAGCGCGCCCTGGGTTCCCTGCAGCGAGTAGACGACCTTGCGGACGCCCGCGGTCCAGGTGAGGAAGGTGTGCGCGAAGCCGCTGGGGAAGGTGAGCACGCAGTTGAGGTTGTCCTCGGTGTCGAACTGCTTGTCGAGGGTCAGCGTCTTGGCGGTGACGTGGGTGGGCAGCGCGTTCAGCCAGGCGAAGGTCAGGTAGAAGCTGTGCGAGCCGTGGTCCATGGCGATGCCGCCGCCCGAGAGCTTCTTGTCGCGGCGCCAGTCGGTGTTCCACTCCTTGACGCCCTTGGCGTGCGTGGTCCGGAAGGTGTTGAGGGTCACCGCCCGGACCTCGCCGATGCGGCCCGAGCGGATCACTTCCTGGGCGAACTTCACAACCGGCGCGTGCTTGTAGTTGTGCGCGGGGAAGACGACGCGGCGGTGGGCCCGGGCGGCGTCCACCAGCGCGCGGGCCTCGGCGACGGTGGGCGTGAGCGGCTTCTCGCAGAGGACGTGGAGGCCGCGGGCCAGCGCCGCGAGCGCGATGGCGGCGTGGAAGGCGGGCGGCGTCGAGATGTCGATGAAGTCGAGCTCGCGCTCCTTCTCCAGCAGCTCCTGCCAGGTGGCGTAGAAGCGCGCCTTCGGGGCCACCGCGCGGGCGGCGTCGAGGCGGGCGGGGCAGAGGTCGGCGAAGGCGACGATTTCGACGTCCGCGCGCTGCTGGTAGGCGGGGAAATGTCCCTTGCCCGAGATGAAGCCGAATCCGGCGATGGCGCCCTTCAAGACCGCTCCCAAGAAAGCTCCTGACCCGAGTTGCAAATCCCGCGCGCGGTCTAGCAGGAGGCCGCGGCCTCCGCAACGACAGCTGGAATTGGGGGCGGGCCACGCGCTATACAGCGCGGATGGTCAACCGCGGCTTCTTCGCCTCCCTCGCTTTCCTGCGCATCGCCGCGGGCCTCTCCCTGCTCCTCGCCGGCCTGCAGAAGCTGGCCTGGTTCGGAAGCTCCGCGCCGCTCGAGCAGAGCATCGCCAACTGGGCGCAGCATCCGGGCGGCCCGATGGTGGCGAAATACCTCGCCCTGATGGCGCCGCACCACGCCTTTCTGGCGCGCGTCGTGGTGCTGGGCGAGCTGGGCCTCGGCGCGCTGCTGGTGCTGGGCTTCTTGACCCCGCTCGCGGCGCTGCTCGCCTTTGTCATGGTGCTGCAGTTCCAGTTCGCGAGCGGGCAGCTCTTCGCGCTTTCCTACCTGCGCGGCCAGGCGCCGCTGGTCTACTTATTGGCCTTCCCGGTGCTCTTCCTCGGGCGCGCCGGCACCGTGCTGGGTTTCGACGGGCTGCTCTCGCGGCGGCCGCAGCGGTCCGGTCCCTAGCTCAGCGCTTGACGAAGCGGATCACCGGCCCCCACGACGCCTCCGACGGATGCGCCACAGGGTCGGCGTGGTGCATCCCGGGCACGATCTCGAGCTGCGCGCCCGGATGGGCTTTGGCAAGCTTCGAGGCCCACGCCACCGGGAAGAGCTCATCCAGGGCGCCGTGCTCGACCAGGAGCGGAGCGTGCAAGAGCGCCGCGTTGTCGAGGCTGTCGAGCAGATCCGGGATCAGGTACGACTGCCACTTCTCGAGCCGCCCCGACTGCACCGCCGCCGCGCGCACCGAGAGGAAGGCGCCGGAGACGGCCACGCAGTCGGGCGGCGGCGACAGCTCGGAGGCCACCTCGAGCAGCACGCCCGACCCGAGCGACAGCCCGTACGCGCAGGCCCGCGTCGCCGCCGGCAGCCGCAGGCGGAAGGCGCGCCAGGCGGCGAGCCCGTCCTCGTGGAAGTTGCCCAGCGTGGGCGCGCCGCCCGAGCCGCCGAAGCCGCTGTAGTCGAAGACCATGGCGGCGATGCCGGCGTCGTGGAGGATCTTGAGCGCGTCCACCCAGCCGGAGATGGCCTCGGCGTTGCCGTGGAAGATGAGCAGGCCCGGACCGTCGGCGGGGACGTAGAACGAATCGAGCTTGTGGTCGCCGCTGGCGATGGGGATCTGGTCGTAGACGAGGCCCCGCGCCTGGGGGGTGCGCGATCCCTTGCCGTGGACCTTGATCATCCGCTCCTCGAGCTGCCGCACGAGGAACAAGCGCGCCCCGAAAAAGGCGATGCCGATCAGCGCTGCGATAATCAGGAGGCGCATCGAGGGAGACTAACAGCTCGCCAGTCTTTCACCCCTGAAGCCTGAGGCCTGAAGCCAGGCTGCGGCCTCAGGCTGCGGTCCCGCGCTACGCCCTCAGCAGCCGCAGCCTGTCAGTTCACTTGCGCGACGCGGCCGCGGCGGCGGAGGAGATCGCGGGCCTCGGCAGCGCCGCACGACTTCCCCGAGGCGGCCTGCGAGAGCATGGCGTCTCCCCGCGCGTCGCCCACCAGCGCCAGCCGGCGGACGGCCTCGACGCGCCCGGCGCAGGAGGCGTGCGGGTCGTTGAGATCGGCCTTGGCCGCGGCCAGCCGGTCGAAGTCGGTGGCGGCGCCGGCCAGCTCCAAGGTCTGCAGCGCATCGCCGCGCGACTGGGCCCGCGGCGATGCGAGCAGCCTGCGCACCGAGGGCGCGGCCCGGCGCCCCACCTGCTCGCCGAGGAGCCGCACCACCGCCGGCCGCCAGAGCGGCGGGAAGGTCTCGGAGTCGAGGTCGTCCACCAGCGCCGCCAGCGCAGCGGCGTCGAGCGTGGCCGGATCCTTCTGCGCGGCGGCGGCGAAGTCGGAGAAGGCCGGCCCCGCCTGCCCCAGCGCGTGCTCGGCTTTTCCGCGCAGCACCTGCACGGCGGCCTCGTTGGCGCGGGGCGATTCGGCGATGCGGTCCAGCTCGGCCAGCGCCGCCAGCGGCTGTCGCGCCTCGACCAGCTGGGCCGCGCGCCGCGCCGGATCGACCGGCGTCGCGTGCTCTCCCGCCGCCACCGCCACCAGCGCGAGCCCCGCCGCCGCCCAGAAGGCGCGCCGCCGGGTGAAGAGCAGCGCCTGGTCGGCCACGCCGCGCAGCCGCATCGCCCGCGCCGGATTGGGTAGGCGGCCCAGCCGGACCAGCGCCCGCCCACCGTAGGGCGCGAGGGGATCCGGAGAGCGCAGCGCCCGGCGCAGCTTGATGCGCCCGCCGCCCCGCAGCGGCCGCTCGCCCAGGACCTCGGTGGCCGCCTCGCTCTTGGCCATCGACAGGTAGACGGCGTCGGTCAAGACGATCTCGCCCGCGTCGGCCAGCCCGCTCGCCTCCAGCGCCAGCTGCAGCGGCTCGCCGTGCAGGTCGCCGTTCTGCCGGCGCAGCTCGCCCTGCGAGAGGGCGATGCGCACCTCGATGCGGTCGCAAGCGGCGCAGGTGTCGTTCCACTGCGCCAGCCGGTCCTGCATCGCCTGCGCGCAGAGCACGGCGTCGGTAGGCGAGACAAACGAGGCCAGCATCGCGTCGCCGATGCCCTTGATCTTGCTCCCGCCGGATCGGCGCAGGACCGGCAAGAGGAGCGCGTCGTGCAGCGCCAGCATGCGCGCGTTCTCCTCGCGGCTCTGCCCGCTGGTGCGCGCGGTGAAGCCTTTCATGTCCGAGAGCAAGAGGACCAGCGTGCGCGCTTTCACGGCAGCGCCCCGATCCGCGCCAGCGCGAACATGGCCGCCATCGCCAGCATGGCCATCAGGCCGGCGCCGACGAAGACCCGGAAACTCCCGGGCAGCCCCGGCAGCGAATCCTCCGCCCCGCGCATGGCCGCCTGCGCCGCCTCGCGCAGGTGCCGGGTGAACTCGCCGCCTTCAAAGGTCTCGTCGGCGCGGGGCAGGGGGCCCAGGTCGGGCAGGGGACGCAGCGCGCTTTGCAGCCGGAAGATGCGCACCGCCTCGGGGATGCCCTTGAGCGGCCGCTCGCCCAGATCCTCGGCGCGGATCTCGGCGCGGTTCATCGAGAGCCAGACCGACTCGCCGAAGAGCACCTCGCCCGGCCCGCACTGCGCCTCGATGCGGGCGGCGATGTTGACGGGCTCGCCGAAGACGTCGCCGCGCAGGAGCCGCACCTCGCCCAGGTGGATGCCGACCCGCGGCCGCAGCCGCTGCTCCTCGGGGAGCGTCTCGTCGAAGCGCTGCACGCGGTCCTGCAGCGCCGCCGCGCAGAGGACGGCCTGGGTGGGCGACTCGAAGGCCACCAGGAAGGTCCCGGCGATCTGCTTGACGCGCCGCCCGCCGAACTTGCGGAAGACGGGGTCCACCAGCGCGGCGTTGCGCCGCAGCATGCGCTGGCTCTCCTCCCAGGTCTGGGTGCCGACGCGGTCGGCGTAGCCGCAGAGGCCGGCGAAGACGATGGTGAGGTTGCGGGAACGCACGGGTCGAAGGTAGGGAGCTTCTGGGGGTACGCGCCAGTGGTAAGTCCATCCAGCTATTTACGTTTCGACATCGGTACCACCGGCGCCGTCGGCGACCAGGTCCAGGCCGGGTGGCGGCCGATGGCGTAGTTGAGGTTCCATTCGCTCTTGAACAGTGCGATGGGGTTGCCGTCGCGGTCCTCGACGCAGCTGGCGTCTACCTCCTGCTCGAACTTGTCGGGGTTGAAGTCGTCGCCAGAGACCCAGCGGGCCACCTGGTACGGCAGCCGCTCGAGGACGAGCAGGGCGCCGTACTCGTGCTCGAGGCGGTACTGCAGCACTTCGAACTGCAGGGCCCCGACGGCGCCGAGGATGGGATCGCGCATGCCGCCGCCGCGCTGGTGGAAGATCTGGATGGCGCCCTCTTGCGAGAGCTGCTCGAGGCCCTTCTCGAACTGCTTGCGCTTGAGCGCGTCCTTGGCGCGGACCCGGGCGAAGATCTCGGGCGAGAAGCGCGGCAGCTCGGCGTACTCGAAGGCGGGCACGCCCTCGCAGAGCGTGTCGCCGATGCGCAGCAGGCCGGTGTCGAAGAGGCCGATGACATCGCCGGGCCAGGCCTCCTCGATGACGTGGCGATCGGCGCCGAAGAGCTGGTGGGGCATGGAGAGCCGGATGGGCTTTTCGGTGATCGCCTGTCGCGGCAGGCGGGCGTCCATCCCCCTCGTGAAGTGTCCGGAGCAGACGCGCAAGAACGCCAGCCGGTCGCGGTGCGCCGGGTCCATGTTCGCCTGGATCTTGAAGACGAAGCCGGAGAAGCGCGGCGTCTCGGGCGGCACCGATTCGCCGTCGACCTTGCGGCGCGGGCCGGGCGGCGGGGCGATGCGGACGAAGGCCTCGAGGAACTCGTCCACCCCCACCTCGGTCATGGCCGAGCCGAAGAAGGCGGGCGAAAGCCCCCCTTTGAGGATGCGCTCGCGGTCGAAGGGATCGCCGGCCGTCTCCAGCAGCTCCAGCTCCTCGCGGACGGGGCCCGGCAGATCGGCGGGCAGCTGCCGCCGCTGGAAGTTCTCGTCGAAGAGCGCAACCACGCCCTTGAAGTCGCGCCCCTGTCCGACCGGCCAGGTGATGGGGCAGGTGCGGATGCCCAGCACCTCCTCCACCTCGTGGAGCAGGTCGAAGGGCTCGCGCCCGAGGCGGTCCATCTTGTTGACGAAGGTGAAGATGGGGATGCCGCGCCGCCGGCAGACCTGGAAGAGCTTGCGGGTCTGCGCCTCGACGCCCTTGGCGCTGTCGATGAGCATGACGGCGGCGTCGGCGGCGGCCAGCGTGCGGTAGGTGTCCTCGGAGAAGTCCTGGTGGCCGGGCGTGTCGAGGAGGTTGATGCGGTGTCCCTGGTGCTCGAACTGCAGCACGCTGCTGGTCACCGAGATGCCGCGCTGCCGCTCGAGCTCCATCCAGTCGGAGGTGACGTGCCGCTGCGCCCCGCGCGCCTTGACCGCGCCGGCCAGGTGGATGGCGCCGCCGTGGAGCAGGAGCTTCTCGGTGAGCGTGGTCTTGCCGGCGTCGGGATGCGAGATGATCGCAAACGTGCGCCGCCGAGCCGTCTCGAGGTGCAGCCTCTGTTCAGGAGAGTCAGCCACGGAGAGGAGAGTCAGCCAGGTTCAGGAGGTCAGCCAGGTCAGGAGGTCAGCTAGCGTTCGCGAGGAAGGATGCGGGCGGAGTTCCACCAGGCGCCCCCGCGACAAAGCCTGGGGGGTCCAGGGGGGAGGGGCTCCGCCCCCCCTGGTGGAGGCGCGCAGCGCCGGATCGAGACAACCGCGGGCGGAAGACCAGCAACCGGACTCCGCACGGACAACAATGGTGGTGGTGGACCTGTCCGGGATCGAACCGGAGACCTCTAGAGTGCGATTCTAGCGCTCTCCCAGCTGAGCTACAGGCCCACTTTGGTGCATTCGAAGATCCCGTGTCCGGGGGAGATCCGGGCCACGAGGGGCGCGCTTCTACCGTTGCGGTCCGCTTTAGTCAAGCGTCCTTGACTTCCCCTCCCGCGTCCGGGCAAGCAGGCGTCCATGGGCATCCTCATCGTCGCCGTGATCGCCACCCTGGTCGGCTTCGCGCTCATCCTCTTCATCGGGCGCGGGCAGCCGATCTCGCCGGCCTCGCCCGAGAACCTGGCGCGCGAAGGGCAGGGCGACATGGCCTGGGTGCGCGGCTACGGCATCGAAGGATTCCAGCGGCTGCTCTTGACGCTCTTCACCGAGATGGGCTTCCACCCGGAGCGCAGCGAGCGCGGCGCCCGCAGCGTCGAGCTCTTCGCCAACGACCCGACGCCGATCCGCGGCGGCCGCCTCTATGTGCACGGTCTCTTCGGCGCGCCCGGCGTGCCCGCCGACGCCGAGGAGGTCCGCAACATGATCGAGTCGGCCCGCGCCGAGCTGGTGGGCAAGGCGGTGCTGGTCACCCTGGGCAACTTCAGCACCGAGGCGCGAGAGGCGGCCAAAGGCAACCCCATCGACCTCATCGACGGCGACGACCTGGCGAGGCTCGCCCGCAAGCACTTGCCGCAGGCGTTCGCGCAGCGGAAGATCTGAGCCTTGCGCGACGGGCCGGCGCTCTTCGTCTCCCCGCACTACGACGACGTGGCGCTCTCCTGCGGCGCCACCGTCGCCCGGCTGGCCGAGGCGGGCGAGGCGCCGGCGGTGATCACCGTCTTCGCCAGCGAGGTGCTGGAGTCGATGGTGGGCGAGGCGGCGGCGGTCCGGCACGCGCGCTGGAAGATCAGGGACCACGCCGAGGTCTCGCAGCGGCGGCGCGAGGAGGACGCGGCTGCGGCGCGGATCCTCGGCTGCGCGGTGCGCTGGCTGGGCGTGCCCGACGCCATCTACCGCGAGCGCTATCCCGACGACGCGCGGCTCTACGGCCAGGTCCATCCCGAGGAGGAGCCGCTGCCGTCGCACCTCGCCGATGAGCTGCGCGGGCTGCCCGAATGGCGCGCGGGCAACGCCGTCTTCGTCCCGCTGGCGGTGGGGCGGCACGTCGATCACCAGCTCTGCTTCGAGCTGGGCCGGGTGCTGGCGCAGCAGGGCGAGCAGGTCTTTGCCTACGAGGACGTGCCCTACGCCATCCATACGCCGGCCGGCGTCACCGAGCGGCTGGCGGAAGTCGCTGCCTCGCTGGGTGACTGCGAGCAGGTGCCGGTGGCGGCGACGCTGGCGCGGCGGATCGCGGCCATCGCGCAGTACGGGTCGCAGCTGCCGGTGATCTTCCGCTTCACCGACGACTTCGCGGCGGCGGTGGAGGGGCACGCCCGCGCGGTGGGCGGCGCGCTGGGGCCCTGCGAGCGCTTCTGGCCCGTCCTGCGCTGAGGCGGTGCCGCCGCCGCTTTTCCGCCGCCGGCGATGGGCCTAGACTCCGCCCGTGCCGCGCGTGACCTTCACCGGAAACCTGCAGCGCTTCGTCGAAGCGCCGGCGGCGCTGGTGCAGGGCCGCACCGTGCGCGAGGCGCTGGAGGCGGCCTTTACGCAGAACCCGCGCCTGCGCGGCTACCTGCTCGACGATCAGGGCGCGCTGCGGCGGCACATCGTCGTCTTCGTCGGCGGTGAAGCGGTGGTCGATCGGACAGCGCTCTCGGACGCCGCCTCCGACGGGGCGGAGATTGCGGTGCTGCAGGCTCTCTCGGGGGGATGACATGAAGCTCCTGGTCGCGACGCGCAAGGGACTCTTCCAGCTGGGGCGATCCTCTTCGGGCTGGAAGGTGGAGTCGATCGCGTTTCTGGGCGCGCCGGTGACAGCGGTCGCGCAGGCGGGCGGAGATCTCTTCGCGGCGGTGGGCCACGGCCACTTCGGCGCCAAGCTGCATCGCCTTCGCGACGGGCGCTGGGAAGAAGTGGCGGTCCCGAAGTGGCCGGAGAAGCCCGCCGGTCCGCCCGAGAAGGACACGATGGGGCGGGTGATCCCGTGGAGCCTCGAGCAGATCTGGTGCCTCGAGGCGTCGGGCGGCACGCTCTTTTGCGGCACGCTGCCCGGCGGCCTCTTCCGCTCCGGCGATGCCGGCGCCTCGTGGACAATGATCCGCTCGCTCTGGGATCGCGAGGAGCGCCGCGAATGGTTTGGCGGCGGCTACGACTTTCCCGGCATCCACTCCATCGCCCTCGACGGGCGGCGCGTTCTGGCCGCCGTCTCCTGTGGTGGCGTCTGGGCGAGCGAGGACTCGGGGGAGAATTGGGAGCTGCGCGGCAAAGGGCTCTACGCGGCCTTCATGCCGCCCGAGCGGAAGTTCGACCAGCGCATCCAGGACGTGCACCGCCTCGCCCGCTGCGCCGCCGCGCCCGAGGTCGTCTGGGTGCAGCACCACAACGGCGCCTTCCGCTCCACCGACGCGGGGCGCAACTTCGCCGAGATCCAGGTGCCGCCCTCGAGCTTCGGCTTCGCGGTGGCGGCGCACCCGCGCGATCCGCAGACGGCGTGGTTCGTCCCGGCGGTGAAGGACGAGCTGCGGGTGCCGGTGGACTCGGCGCTGGTGGTCTCGCGGACGCGGGACGGCGGCAGGAGCTTCGAGGTCCTGCGCCGCGG
>JANXXR010000059.1 GCA_025350525.1 Deltaproteobacteria bacterium | reverse complement strand
AGAGGAGGGCGGGGTCAGTCGCCGTCGTCCCAGTAGCGCGAGTTGCGGCGGCTGCTGCGCGGCATGAAGAGGATGAAGAGCGCGCCGGCCACGATTGCGCCCACCGCCTGCACCACCGTGTGCCCCTGCGCCACGTACACGACGATGCCCGCGCCAAAGAAGGTCACCACCATCCCCATCGCCACCGCGAAGCGGACGTTGGGGTCTCCGATCTCCTGCAAGAGCCGCAGGCCGAGCGGCGTCCGGTCGTCGAGCTGGAGCCGGGCGCCCTCCGTCTCCGCCATCCGCCGCGCGATCGCCTCGCCCAACAGCCGCTGCTGATCCACCGCCGGCGGCGGCCGTGGCTCCTGCGCCCGAGCCCTCTGCCGCGCCGCCCACAGCCGCGCGTTCCAGGCGTGCACGTCTTCGGTGTCGAGGCGCCTCTGGCAGTTGAGGCACTTGACCGCGAACTTGGAGTTGTCGGACTCGCAGCGCGGACAGCGCAGGAAGGGCTGCTCGGAGTCCGGGTGCGCGTCGATCTCGACGCCGCTGTCGAGCTGGGCCGCCCGCTCGGCGCGGAAGTAATCCTCGGGCGGCACCGCGGGCGGCGCCTCTCCGCTGAACCGCTCCTTGCTGACCACGCCGTGCGCCGGCGTGTCGCCCGGCTTGCGCGCCTTCTCCAGATTCAGAAAGCGCGTCAGCCGCCCCGCCATCACTTCACCACGGAGAGGCGCTGCGCCGTCGAGGCCGGCCGCGTGCGGTTGCGCGACCAGTCGCGAAGCCGCGCGATCTCCTCGCTCATGGTGGCGGAGAGCGGGAACGTCTCCTCCAAGGCCAGCATCACCTGCGTCTGGGTCAGCTCGGTCCCCGCGGCGAAGGCGTGGTAGAGGCCGGCGATCACCGCCTGCTCGATCTCCGCCCCGCTGTACCCTTCCGCCGCCGTCGAGAGCGCGTCGAGATCGAAGCGCTCGGGCTCCCGCTTGCGCTTGTCGAGGTGGATGCGGAAGACCTCGCGCCGCTCCGCCGCCGAGGGCAGGTCGATGAAGAAGATCTCGTCGAAGCGCCCCTTCCGCAAGAGCTCGGGCGGCAGCGCCTCGATGCGGTTGGCGGTGGCCACCACGAAGACCGGCGCCGTCTTTTCCTGCAGCCAGGTGAGCAGCGCGCCGAAGACGCGCGCGCTCACGCCCGAGTCGGTGACCGCGGAGCCGGCGCTGCCCGCGAGGCCCTTCTCGATCTCGTCGATCCAGAGCACGGTCGGCGAGACGCTCTCCGCCACCCGGATGGCGCGGCGCAGATTCTCCTCCGACGAGCCGATCAGCGAGGAGAAGATCCGCCCGAGGTCCAGGCGCAACAGAGGCAGCGCCCACTGCGAGGCGATGGCCTTCGCCGTCAGGCTCTTCCCGCAGCCCTGCACGCCGAGCAGCAGCAGCCCCTTGGGGGCGGGCAGGCCGAACTTGCGGGCCGGCTCCGAGAAGGCGCCGCTGCGTCCGGTGAGCCAGGCCTTCAGCTCGTCGAGCCCGCCGACGTCGCCCAGGCCCTCCTCGACGCCGATGAACTCGAGCAGCCCGCTCTTGCGGATGACCTGGCGCTTCTCGTCAAGCACCAGGCGGATGTCGTCCTGGTTCAGGACGCCGTCGTTGGCGATGGCCTTGGCGAAGGCGTTCTCGGCCTCGCTGAGCGTCAGCCCCTGCGCGGCCTTGATCAACTGCTCGGCCTGCTCGCGGGTCAGGTCCACCCGCGCCTTGTTGCCCTGCCGCACCACCGTGATGATCTCTTTCAGCAGCTGGAAGAGATCGCGGAAGCCCGGCAGCGGCACATCCAGCACCGAGACCTCCTTCTCCAGCTCGGTGGGGATCGACAGCACCGGCGAGAGCAGAATAACCGTCGTGAAGGTCGACTTGAGGTCCTGCGCCAGCTCCCGCAGCGCGCGGACCACCGGCGCGCTCTCGAGATACGGATGGAAGTCCTTCAGCACCACCAGGGACGGCTCGGTGAGCTTGCCGATGGAAGCCAGCGCCTCCACCGGATCGCGCGAGCTGTCGCTCATGGTCACCGTGCGGGAGCCCATCCGCCGCAGGCCGCGCGTCACCGACCAGGTGAGCAGCGCCTTGCCGTGGTTCTGCGCGACGTCCATCAGGATGGCGTCGAGCCGCTGCTCCTCCCAGCTCACCAGATAGATGAGCGGGTAGCGCGCCCGGATCAGCGTATCCAGATCGGAGACGAAGCGGGGCGTTCCGGAGGGCGCAACGGAGAGGTCCAACGTCTCCATGGCGCCGATTGTATCAGAGGCTGGCGGCGGCGCGGCGCAGTCTTGAGGCGGCGTCCTCGACGGCGCTCAAGGGGAAGTCGAGGTGGGTCACCGCCCGGATGCGGGTGGCGCTGACGGCGCTGATGAGCAGGCCTTCCTTGCGCGCCGCCTCGACCAGCGGCGCCGCCTGCGCGACGTCGGCGAGGAGGATGTTGGTCTCCGGCGGGTGCCAGCTCAAAGGCACGCCGGCGGCCAGCTTCTTTGCGCTCTCGTGGTCCTCGGCCATCCGCTGCAGGTGGTGGTCGAGGGCGTACGCTCCCGCCGCCGCGAAGATGCCCGCCTGCCGCAGCCCGCCTCCCACGCGCTTGCGGAGGCGGCGGAGGACCTTCACCCTCTCGCGCGTGGTCGCGACCACCGAGCCCGCCGGCGCGCCCAGCCCCTTGCTCAGGCAGACGCTGACGCTGTCGGCCTTCTCGCACAGCTTCGCCAAGGCGACGCCGGTGGCGATGTGCGCGTTCCAGATGCGCGCGCCGTCGTAGTGGAAGGCCATCCCGGCGGCGTGCGCCAGGTCGGCGACGGCGTTCAACTGCTCGAGCGGCCAGATCGATCCGCCGCCGCGGTTGTGCGTGTTCTCGACGGCGACCGCCCTCTGCCGCGGGTCGTGGTCGCCCTGGCTCGCACGAATGGCTGCCTTGAGCGCCTCGGGCGTGAAGATGCCGCGCGGCCCGTCGAGGACCAGGCTCTGCGCGCCCCAGAGGGCGGAGATGGCGCCGCCTTCATAATTGACCACGTGGCAGTTGCGGTCGCAGATGATCTCGTCGCCCATGCCCACCAGCGCGCCGATGGCGATCTGGTTCGCCATGGTCCCGGTGGGCACCCA
>JANXXR010000057.1 GCA_025350525.1 Deltaproteobacteria bacterium | reverse complement strand
GGAGGACGAGGACGAGCACCGCGTTTAAGTGAGCGGCACTGGGGCTACAGCCGCGCGGCCTTCTGCGCCGCCGTCCACGCCGCCATCCGCGCATCGAGCACGTCGAGCGGCATGGCCCCGCCCGAGAGCGCCTCGTCGTGGAAGCCGCGCAGGTCGAACTTGGCGCCCAGCTCCTTGCGCGCCCGCTCCCGCAGCTCGATGAACTTGAGCTGCCCGATCTTGTACCCGAGCGCCTGCGCCGGCCAGGCCATGTAGCGGTCGGTCTCGCTCTGCACGTTGGGCTCGTCGATGCCGGAGTTGTCGTGGAAGTAATCGACCACCTGCTGCCGGCTCCAGCGCAGCGAATGGAAGCCGGTATCGGCGACCAGCCGGATGGCCCGGAGCAGGTCGTCCTGCAGGTGCCCATAGAAGCTATAAGGATCCTGATAGGCGCCCATTTCTTCGCCCAGCCGCTCCGAATAGAGCGCCCAACCTTCCATATAGGCGACATAGAAGGCGTGCTGGCGGAAGGGCGGCAGCTCCGGCAGCTCCTGGGCGATCGACATCTGCATGTGATGGCCGGGAACTCCCTCGTGATAGGCGGTGGTCTCGACGTCGAGCGTGGTCCGGTGCTCGAGGTCGGAGGTATTCACCGAGATATGGCCGGCGCGCTTTCCGTCGGGAGTGCCGGGCTCGTATTGGGCGCCGCTCGCCTCCTTCTCGCGATAGGTCTCGACCGGGATCACCTCGACCTTGGCCTTGGGCAGGCGGCCAAACAGCTGCGGCAGCTTGAGCCACATGGCGTCGGTGTACTTGCGGTAGAGGTCCACCATCTCCTGCCGCGTCTTCGGATGCAGCGCCGGATTCTTCTTGATGGAGGCGTCGAACGACTTCAAGTCGGCGAAGCCCAGCTTCTGCGCAATCTTCAGCATGGCCGCCCGGTCGCGGGCCACCTCGGCCAGGCCCAGCGCGTGGATCTGCGCGGGCGTCATCCGGGTGGTGGTGGCCTGCCTCACCGCGAACGCATAGCGCGCCTCGCCGTCGGGCAGCGCCCACAAGCCGGGCTCGGCGCGGCCCTTCGGCGCGTACTCCTCGGCGACGAACCTGGTGAACTTCGCGTAGGCGGGCGTGACCTGGTCGCGGATGTTCGCCAGCATCGCCTCGCGCAGCCGCGCCTTGTCCTTTTCGGAAAAGCTCGCAGGGAATTTCCCGGCCGGCGCGAAGAACGGGCTCTCCTCGGGCTTGTTGCCCGCCAGCGTGCCCGCCTGCTTGGCCACTTGCTCGAGCAGGTTTTTGGGCGGCACCAGCTTATCGGCGAGGCCGTGCCGCATCAGCTCGGTGGTCTGCTCGAAGGCGAGCGGCAATTGCTTCAAGCGCGCCAGGTAATCCTCATAATCCTTGACGGTGTCGAAGGGCAGGATGCGGACCACCTGCGGCGCCTGGAGATGCAGCCCGCCAAACTGCGAGACCGGCTGCTCCCAATCCTTGAAGCGCGCGCCCTCCAGCTCCTCGCGCAGCTGCCGCGCTGCCAGCGCCTGGTTGAGCACCTCCTGCTCGGGGAAGCCTTTGGTGTCGATGGCCTCGAACCGCGCCAAAAACTTCCGCGACACCTCGAGGTTTTCGATGACGTGCTTCTCGGAGAAATCGCCCAGCTGGTCGTTGTAGCGCTTGTCGCCCAGCGACGAGGCGAAGATGGGGTTGTCGCGCAGGTTGTATTCCCACTGCTCGGAGAGCAACGCCTTGAGCTGGGCGCGGCGGGCCTCGAGATCGGGAGCGGTGGCGGAGAGCATCAGCGCGAGGAGAATCATGACCGCAAGGTACGCGCTCCCCGTTGCCTTATTTCAAGAGGCCACTCCACCAGGTCATCGCGCAGCCACCCTCGCCGGCGGTGCCGATGACGGTGCCGTCGAGGCCGACGGACAGCCCGTCGGTAGGGAAGGTCAAAGAGCCGCAGCTGGCGCCAGAGGCAGAGATGAGATCGAGCGCGTCGTGAGGTGCGGCGCCCGAGCGGGGGACGCAGGCGTAGGCCTTTGCGCCGCGGACGATCTGGAGGTCGAAGTGCTTGTGCGCCGCGAGCCACGCGGGAGGCGCCTCGAAGGAGGCGACGCCGCTCTGGGAAGTGCCGACCCAGGCTCCTCCCACCTGCAGGGCCGCGCCGCCGCCGATGAGCGGCCGCAGCATCGCGTTGCCCGTCCCTTCGGGCGCCGCGAAGAAGGGCGTTACCGGCGCCAACTGCGCGTCGTACCAGCGGGCGGCGGCGGAGGACTTGAGCCCCACGGCGCTGCCCGGGGAGACGACGATGAGCGTCTGCCCCCTGGCGTCGATCACGCCCGCCGCAGAAGGAATGCGCCCCAGCTGGATGGTGACGACGGCGTTGCCCTGCGCGTCGAAGCGGGTCGCGGCCATCGACCCATTGCAACCGTCGAGGACCAGCGAGCCGCCCGCGCTGGACTCAAACGCGAACGCCCTGCATCCGCCCTGATCGAGCGGGGTGCTGCGGAGGGCGCGGCCGTCCGCGCCGAAGAGCACCAAGGAGTTGCCGCTGGAGAGGCGCTGGGTGCTCTCGAATCCTTCGCCCTGTCCGTTGACGTCGGCGCCGACGCCCGCGAAGGTTCCGCGCTGCGCGCCGCCGGGAGCAAAGATCTGCCAGGCGCCCTTGAAGTCGTCGCCTTGGGAGCCGGGGTGCGATTCGCCTGCCACGTTGCCCGTGCCGTCGCTGGTGAAGTACCAACAGACATCGCCCGCGCGGTGGTCGAGGATGGCGCTCTGCATCGCGCCGAGCGACGCGGGAACGACGCCATCGCAAGGCCCCGCCGCAGCAACGCCCGCATCGGCCGCGCCGCCGCCGCCCGCGGTGACGCCGCCGTCGGAAGCGAGGACGCCGGCATCGGCAGCACCTGCATCGGGACGCGGCCCGGCATCGACCGATCCGACGCCGGTGCTCCCGCCGTCCGTCATGCCGGCGTCGAGGACGGCGCCCGCGTCGGAGGTGCCGGCGTCGACGGAGCCGGCGTCGGAAGTTCCTACCGAGGAGGAGCCGCTTTGGTCGATCGGCCCGCAGGCAAGGACCCCGGCCACACCACAAATGATCAAAGCTCTGTGCATCGCTCCTCCGGAAAAGCAGGGTGGACATGGGCCGGACCCGGAGCGAGACACGGACAGGCGGCGGCTTGGCCCTCTCTGTCCGATGTGAGCCGCCGTTCATAGGCTTCCCGAGCCGCCGATGCCCAGCGATGTGCGCCACCTGCTCCGCCTCCTCGAGGTGCCGCGCCTGCGGTATCGAGAATTCCACGCGCGGCGTGCGACCCGGCGCCTGGCGCGGCGATCGGTCAGCGTGGCCATCGCCGGCGTCGCGCGTCGCTCGGGCCGGACCACGCTGACCGCCAACCTCGCCGACGTGCTGACCCGTCGAGGCCTGCGTGTGGTGGCGTTTGCCCTCGACCCAGACGGCACGCTTCCGCCGCTGCCGCGGGTGACCGTGGTTCCCTACGGCGCCCAGCCGGAGCAGGTGGTCAGCGACGTCTGCCTGCTGGACCTGCCCGCGGAGCCCGACCCGGCAGCGCTCAGCGAGGCGGACGAGGTGCTGGTGGTGGTGCAGCCGGGCGACGATACGCGCCCGCTCGAAGCGCTGCTCGGCAAGCTGCGGCCCGCCTGGCGGCGCCCACCCGCCCGCTACCTGGTCAACCAGTTCGATGCGCGCCTGCCGGCACACCGCGCGGGCTTGCAGCTCTTGCGCGCGCGGCTCGGCGCAAGGCTGCTCGAGCCGCAGGTTCACTTCGAGCCGCATGGCGGCGGGCTCTTCGCCAAAGGATCGCAGGCGGCCGCCGACGTGGTCGCCGTGGCCCGGCTGTTCTTCCCCGAGGGCACCGATGCGCAATAAGCTCGTCGCCGCCGGCGGCGCGGTTGCACTCGCGCTCTACGCCGTGACGCCCCTGGATCTGAAGACCCAATTCTTGCTCGCTGCCGCAACGCTCGCGGCGGCGCTGCTGGTCGCGCGCAGCAGCGCACGCCTCGCCACGCTGGGCCTGGTGGTCATCTCCATCGGCGTGACGGCGCGCTACTTCTTCTGGCGCGTCGGCACCACGCTCTCGGCCGACAACGCCGTCGATGCGGTGCTGGGCGGCATCCTCCTGCTCGCGGAGATCTACTCGGGCGCCATGCTGCTCCTCGCCTACTGGCAGTCGATCGCGCAGCTGCGCCGCAAGCCCGTGCCGCTGCCGCAAAAGACGGCGCTGTGGCCGGCGGTGGACGTCTTCATCCCCAGCTACAACGAGCCGTTGGAAGTGGTGCGCGCCACCGTGCTGGCCGCCGCCGCCCTCGACTGGCCGCAGGACCGGCTGCGCATCCACCTCCTCGACGACGGACGGCGTCCCGCCTTCGAAGCCTTCGCGCGGGAGGCGGGCGTGGGCTACGTCGTCCGCCCCGACAACGCGCACGCCAAGGCCGGCAACCTGAACCACGCGCTGCGCATCACCGACGCGCCCTACGTCGCCATCTTCGACTGCGACCACGTGCCGGTGCGCTCGTTCCTCCAGGTGGCCATGGGCTGGATGCTGCGCGACGCGCGCCTCGCGCTGGTGCAGACGCCGCACCACTTCTATTCGGCCGATCCCTTCAGCCGCAACCTCGGGACCGCGCCCCGCGTGCCCGGCGAGAGCGAGCTCTTCTATGGCGTCATCCAGCCGGGGCTCGACACCTGGAACGCGTCGTTCTTCTGCGGCTCGTGCGCGGTCCTGCGGCGCGAAGCGCTCGAAGAGGTGGGCGGAATCGCGGTCGAGACCGTCACCGAGGACGCGCACACCGCGCTCAAGATGCACCGCCTTGGCTGGCGAACCGCTTACCTCGACGTGCCGCAAGCCGCAGGCCTCGCCACCGAGACGCTGGCTGCGCACGTCGGCCAGCGCATCCGCTGGGCACGCGGCATGGCGCAGATCTTCCGCGTCGACAACCCGCTCCTCGGCCGCGGCCTCACGCTTCCGCAGCGGGCCTGTTACCTGGGCGCCATGCTGCACTTCTTCTCCGGGATCCCGCGCCTGATCTTCCTGATCGCG
>JANXXR010000039.1 GCA_025350525.1 Deltaproteobacteria bacterium | reverse complement strand
TGCTCGAGGCTTCCCAGGGCCGGGTCGGCACCACCCTCGACCGGGTCATCCTGCGCTGCTTCAAGTACGACCCTTCCAGCCGCAAGTATCATTTCTACGTGCTGGGCGCGCTGCGCGCCGGTTCGGGCTTCTTCGCGGCGGCGCTGGCGGCCTTTCTCGGAATGCTCTGGTGGCGTGAAATCAAGAAAGGCAAAGCAGCATGAACGACTTCCTGCGCCGGATGCTCTTTTTGCCTGAACAGGCCTCGACCTTTGCGCGGGACCTGGACCGCCTTCATTTCTTCGTCATCCTCACTACTTTCGTGATGTCGTTTCTGGTGGGAACCACCGCCATCCTCTTCTTCGTCCGCTTCCGCCGGCGCTCGGAGACGCAGACCACGCCGCACATCGAGCCGCCCATGTGGCTGGAGGCGCTCTTCGTCACCATCCCGCTCTCCTTCTTCCTGCTCTGGTTCTTCGTCGGCTTCAACGAGTTCGTCCGGCAGCAGACGCCGCCCGCGGACGCGATGGACGTCTACGTGATGGGCAAGAAGTGGATGTGGAAGTTCGCCTATCCGGACGGCCCCAACGCCATCAATGTCCTGCGGGTGCCGGCGGGGCGCAACGTGCGCCTGCTGATGACCTCGCGCGACGTGATTCACTCCTTTTATGTGCCGGAGTTCCGCATCAAGAAGGACGTGCTGCCGGGCCGCTATACCGACCAATGGTTCAATGCGGTGGCGCCGGGGCGGTTCCAGATCCTCTGCGCGGAATACTGCGGCGCCGGCCATTCGGTCATGCGCGGCGAAGTGATCGTGATGAAGCCGGAGGAGTATGAGACCTGGCTGGCGCTGCAGAAGCGGGGCGCCCTCGCCTCCCGGCAGGACGGCTCGCCCACCGAGATCGAGGGCACGCCCGCCTTGGGCAATCTGGTCGAGCAGGGCAAGCGGGTGGCCGCCGAGAAGGGCTGCCTCAAGTGCCACTCCATCGACGGAACGCGGCACATCGGCCCCACCTGGCTCGACCTCTATCACCGCCGCGAGCGGCTCACCACCGGCGCCTTCATCGACGCCGACGAAGCCTACCTGACCCGCTCGATGATGGACCCGGCGGCAGAGATCGTCGACGGATACCAGCCGGTGATGCCCGGCTACGAAGGAAAGCTGACTGCCCCCGAGACCTCGGCCCTGGTCGAGTACATCAAGTCGCTGCAGAGCGACGCGGTCCGCACCGGGCCGTCGGAAGGACCCTCCTATGCGCCTCTCCGAAACAACTGATTCCCTGGCGGGCGCCCCGCCCCTGGAGACGCTGAATTACCTCACCGATGGCACCACCGTCATGTCGTGGGTCAACACCCGCGATCACAAGCGCGTCGGGGTCATGTTTCTCGCCGCCGTGTTGGTCGCCTTCTTCCTCGGCGGCCTCTTCGCCCTGACGCTGCGGATGAAGCTCTTGCAGCCGGGCCCCTTCCTGATGGACGCGCTCAGCTACAACCGGCTCTTCACGCTGCACGGCGTGGTGATGATCTTCCTCTTCCTCATCCCCGCCATTCCGGGCGCCTTCGGCAACTTCATGGTGCCCCTGATGATCGGCGCGCGCGACGTCGCCTTCCCGCGGCTCAACCTGGCCTCGTTCTACCTCTACCTGCTGGGCGCGGCCATCGCCATCTGGGGAATGGTCCACGGCGGCGCCGACACCGGTTGGACTTTTTATACCCCGTATTCCTCGACCACGCCGACGCAGGTGCTGCCCATCTTGCTCGGCGTCTTCGTGCTCGGCTTCTCCTCCATCCTCACCGGCCTGAACTTCATCGTCACCGTCCACACCCTGCGGGCCCCCGGCCTCAACTGGATGCGAATGCCGCTCTTCGTCTGGGGCATCTACGGCACCAGCATCATTCAGGTCCTCGCCACGCCGGTCCTGGGCATCACCGTGCTCATCGTCGCCGTCGAGCGGTTCGCCGGCTTCGGCATGTTCGACCCGGCCCGCGGCGGCGATCCGGTCCTCTATCAGCATATGTTCTGGTTCTATTCGCACCCGGCCGTCTACATCATGGTCTTGCCGGCCATGGGCGTGATCTCCGAGACGGTTTGCACCTTCTCCCGCAAGAATCCGTTCGGATACCGCGCCATCGCGCTCAGCTCCCTGGGCATCGCCTTCGTCGGCTTCTTCACCTGGGGCCACCATCTCTTCGTGGCCGGCCAGAGCACCTTCGACGCGGGCGCTTTCGGCCTCCTCTCCATGCTGGTGGGCATCTTCACCGCCATCAAGGTCTTCAACTGGGTCGGCACCATGTACCGGGGAGCGATCAAGTTCACCACGCCCTTTGCCTATATCTGCGGCTTTCTCTATTTCATCGTCTTCGGCGGAATGACCGGCATCGCGCTGGCCACCACCTCGCTCGATATCCACTGGCACGACACCTACTTCGTGGTGGCCCATTTCCACTTCATCATGGTGGGCGCCTCGGTGATGGCCTTCCTCGCCGCCCTGCACTACTGGTTCCCCAAGATGTTCGGGAAGACCTACTCCGAAGGCTGGGGCCTGGTCGCGGCCGCGCTCATCATCCTCGGCTTCAACGCGACCTTCGTTCCTCAGTTCCTCCTCGGCAATTACGGAATGCCCCGGCGTTACTATCAATACCCCGACCATTTCCAGGCGCTCAATGTCGCCTCCACCGCCGGCTCGACGCTGCTTGGATTCGGCTTCCTCATCATCCTCATCTACCTGGTGATCGCGCTGCGCTGGGGAGCGCGCTGCACGCAGAATCCCTGGGGCTCGAAAGGCTTCGAGTGGCTGAGCGCGTCGCCGCCCCCCACCCACAACTTCGACGAGATCCCGACCATCACCCAGATGCCCCACGACTACCGCACGCACGAGCCGCCGGGGGTGATCCGTGTCTCATGAAGCAGACGCGCTCGGGCTCCCTCGGGGGATCCTCGCCCACCACTTCTCCTCGCTGGAGCGGCAGAACGAGGCCATGCGGCTCGGCATGTGGCTCTTCCTCGCCACCGAAATCCTGCTCTTTGCCGGGCTCTTCACCGGATATGCCGTCTATCGCTTCCAGTTTCCGCTCGCCTTCCAGGAAGCCAGCCGGCACCTCAACATCACCCTGGGGACGCTCAACACCGTGGTGCTGATCACCTCCAGTTTCTCGGTGGCGCTCTCCATCTTCTATGCCCGCACCGATCGCCCGCGGGCGGCGGCCCTCTGCCTGGTGGTGACGCTGCTCTTCGCGCTGGCCTTCCTCGGCGTCAAGGCCGTCGAATATGCCGAGCATTTCCACGAGCACGCGCTGCCGGGAAAGTATTACGCCTACGAAGCGGTGAAGGTCCCGGGCGCGGCCATGTTTTATACTTTGTATTTCCTCATGACGGGGCTGCATGGCGTGCACGTGGTGGCCGGCATGAGCGTGCTCAGCTGGCTCCTCTGGCGCACGCTGCAGGGGCGGTATTCGTCGCGGTATTACACCGGCCTCGAAATGGGCGGGCTCTATTGGCACCTGGTCGACCTGGTGTGGATCTTCCTCTATCCCCTGCTGTACCTGATCTAGGAGCGATCCGTGGCCGAGAGCGCGACGCCATCGAGCAAGCCGGACGCGGACCACCAGCCGCACCCGTCCCATTCGGCGGTGCCCTACCTGGTGGTCTGGCTCGCACTGCTGGGCCTCACGGCGCTGACCTATATCACCGGCTCCATGCACCTGGGGGCCTGGGCGCTGCCGGTGGCGCTGACCATCGCCACGGCGAAGTCTGCGCTGGTGGCGGTGATCTTCATGCATCTCAACGAATCGAGCGGCGCCACCCGGCTGGTCTTCGCCACCGCGCTCGTCTTCGTGGCCCTGCTCATCTTCTTCACCGTGGCCGACGTGGCCACTCGCTTCAAGCTGGCCACGCCCGCCGGCGCGCCCTTCGGCACCGAGCGATCTCAGCCCGAAGGGCTCCTGGAGAACCAAGTCCCGGACGAATAAAAGCACCGCCGCGAATGGGTGGGCCTGAGGCGCCGCTACGGGTGGCGCGGCTCCGGAGCATCTTCCGTGGCGCTCCGGCCCAGGTTCTCCCGCTGCGCGCGCCCGGCATTGCCAACTCCGCCCAGGGCGAAGCGCCGCTCGGCTTCGGCGAAGTCGCGCAGGACCTCTTCCCGGGAGCCGTAGCTCTCCTTGGGCAGGCTCTTGAAGAAGTTGATCACTTCGACGGGCGCCTCGTTGTCCTCGGCCGTCTCCACGATCTCTGCCCGGGACGCCGGAAAGTCCATCTGCGCCACGTGAGTTGCCGGGCTCCTGCGAGGGTCTTCTCCAATTCCTCTGGCCATGGCGAAAAGCTATTCAGCCCATCTCTGCCCGGCCCGCTCTGCCGCTCTCCAGGGTTGCAGCCAGCTGCTCTACAGCCGGCGGTTCACTGCCAGTGAATCGCAAGGAACCGTCCGGCAGGGGACCTTGCCTGCGGGCCTCGCTGGCTTGGCACAGTCCCGGGTGCTTGCATAACTTCGTCCTGAGACATGGCCCCGCCCGATCTCATCTCCGCCCCGGCCGCGAAACCTGCCCCACGCCGCCGCACCTCCGGACTCGGCCTCCGCGTCCTGGGGGTCGAGGACGACGAGCAGGTCGCCACGGTCCTCGCCGCGCTGCTGGAATCCGAGGGCTATGAGGTGACCCACGCCGCCACCGCCGAGGCCGGGCTCGAGAAGCTGCGCGACCGCCCCTTCCACTTGCTGGTGAGCGACTACTGGCTCCCGGACCGCACCGGCGCCTGGATGCTCAAGGAGGCGTCGAACGCAGACCTGCTCCAGAGCTGCCGGGTGGTGGTGGTCACCGCCGAGCACCGCCCCCATGGGGTGGAGAACCTCACCGTGCTGCGGAAGCCGCTTGACCTCGACGACTTCCTCCGCCAGGTCCACGACGTTCTCGCGCCGCAGCGGGCAGAGGAGCTGGAGCGTGCGCGCCAGGAGGTTCAACAGGCCGTGAGCGCAGGGACGGAACCTCCCCCCGCGTCGAGCTGGTCCTCTACGTCAGCACCTCTTCACCCTCGTCGCTCAAGGCGCTGCGCAACCTCCATGCCCTCCTCGACGAATACGACCGGGCGGCGGTGCGCCTGACCGTCTGCGATCTCTCCCGCGACTCCGGCAAGCTCGCCGAGGAGGATCGCATCGCCTTCACCCCGACGCTGGTCAAGCGGGTGCCCGATCCCAAAGTGTGGGTCCTGGGCGTTCTCGAGGACAGCGGAATCGTCTCCGACCTCCTCACCCTGGCGGGCGTCGGGCGCGCGCGATGAACCTGATCGAGAAGCACCGCACCGGCGTCCCCGGCCTCGTGTAGACGGCAGTCCAGATCCGATTCGATCTGACGGTCCGGGCCGAGGCGCGGGGTTACTTGCGGGGCTTTCGCAGTGACGCCTTC
>JANXXR010000727.1 GCA_025350525.1 Deltaproteobacteria bacterium | reverse complement strand
CGGGTGCTCGAACTGCTGCGCCTCGGCGTCCCAGCGGTAGTGGAACCCGACCGAATCGGCCAGCGCCCGAATCGACTTCTCGCCTCCGGTGAGGAAGGGCCAATCGGTGGGATGGGCCTTTTCCGCGTTGAGCAGGGTCTGGAGGTATCCGCCCTGCCGCAGCCGCGCCTCGCCGATGGTATCGCGGGGCGAGAAGGAGACGGTCAGGCCATAATAGTCCTCGCCGAGGCGCAAACCGGACCCGTTGAGGGCCTTGATCACTCTCTGCTGCACCAGGCTGCACAGCATCGGGCAATCGAAATAGATCAGCGTCAGCACCACCGGCTTGCCGCGGGCGGCCAGGTCGCGGAGGGCGACGTGGTTCTGCGCGGTGTCCATGAAAGCGCCGTTGGCGACGGGCTGCCCAAGCTGCTCGACCACGTCGACGGCGTCCGAAGGCGCGGCGGCGGCCGCGGCCATGAGCAGGGCCGCGATCACTTCTGATGCTCCTTGACCACCAGCTCCATGGCGTCGGCGATGGGCATGTGCACGGCGCCGGCCTTGCGGTCGATCCAGCCCCAATGCTCGAGGCGGGCGGTGCGCTCCTTCTGGTAGTTTTCTCGGGTGCGGTAGACCTCGAACGGCACCTGGTCGACGATGCCGATCTCGCCTTGGCCAATCTGCCGGGGAAGCGGGTCGGGGCCGTTGGGTTGCAGCGTCTTTTCACGCGCGTGCAACACCTTGACGGTGATGAAGATGGAGACGAAGAAGAGCAGCGCCCAGCCGAGGCCGACGCCGATGATGACGCCCCAGCGCAGGCCCTCCTGGGCCTGGGCGGGTGGCGGGGCCAGGTGCTCGCTCACGTGGGAGGGCTGGTGGCTCACGGCTGCGCATACCTCAGCGAATCTTCGAGGAAGGGATCCTTCACCGGCACCGGGCGCACGCCGCGCATCAGGTAGACGGCCGCCGCCACCGAGACACCGCCGATACCGAAGAAGGCGGTGAAGTGGGTCCAATGCAGGCCCAACTGGTCGGGGGCGGCGGCAGGCATGACCACCCAATAGAGATCGACGTAATGAATGAAGAGGAACCAGACGGAGAGCGCGGCCAGGCGGCCGGTGGTGCGCTTCACCTTGCGCGAAAGCAGGATGAAGAAGGGAATGAGGAATTGTCCGAAGAGGATCAATTGCCCGACCGGCCGCCAGACGCCGCGGCTGCGGGAGACGATCCACTGCAGCTCTTCGGGAAGGTTGCCCACCCAGATGAGCATGTATTGGGAAAAGGCCATATAGGCCCAGAAGGCGGTAAAGGCGAGCAGGAGCTTGCCGAGGTTGTGCTGGTGGTCGACGGTGATCAGCCGTCCCCAGGGCGCGTCGCTGGAGCGCAGGCCGGTGACGATCAGGCAGATCAAGGCCAGCGAGCAGACGAAAGCGCCGGCGTGGATATAAAGGCCGAAGATGGTCGAATACCAGGTGGGCTGCAATGACATCAGCCAATCGAAGGAGGCAAAGGTCATGGCCAGGATGAAGAAGATCAGGCCGGGCGCGGCCAGCCGCCGCTGGGCGAGGGTGAGCGCGGGATCGCCGGATTCGTCCTGCCGCAGGGAGAGCGCGCGCAGGCGCCAGGCGACTCCGCACCAGATGATGAAATAGACCACTGCGCGCAAGGCGAATGAAGGCAGGTTGAGATAGCTGCGCTTCTGGGCGAGCAGCTGGAGCAATTCCTTGCTGGCGGTCGTGTCCGGCGCCACCCAGAACCAGATATGGCTGGCGCCGAGCAGCAAGGGAATGAAGAGCAGGGCAAAGAGCGGGATGGTGGCGCCGATGCTCTCGCCCAGGCGGCGGATGGTGACGTTCCAGCGCGCGCCGGCGGCGTGGTTGGCCAGCACCAGCGTGGTGGTGCCGACGGCGAGGCCCAGCCAATAGACGAAGGCGACCAGGTACGCGAGCAGGGCGGGCCGGGGCGCGGCGAGGCCACCCAGCAGCGTGAGCAGGAGGCCGGCGACGCCGCCGGCGAGGCCGCCCAGCATCAGGGTGCGCCCGCCGGCGAAGGGCGGAAGGTTGGCGTCGGGGAGCGGCTTCTGCTCGTGGCTCATCGCGCCGGCTCCTCCCGCAGCTTGCGCTGGATCTCAGGCGGAGCCTCGCCCACGGTGGCGGCCTGGCTGCGGCGCAGCGCCTCGACATAGGCGACCACGGCCCAGCGCTCCTGCGGCGTCAACTCGGCCGCATAGGAGGCCATCAACCCGTAGCCGTCGGTGAGCACCTGGTAGATGTGGCCCGGGCCGGCGTCGCGGATCTGGTGCAGGCTGGGCGGAGGCCGTAGGGACATCTGCGTCGCCACCAGGCTGACGCCGTCGCCGACCAGGCCGTGGCAGAGGGCGCAGTGGATCTCGAACTTGGCGCGGCCCTGGTCCATCAGCTCACGGGTGACGGGAATGGGGATGGAGGTGACCACCACGCCGTCGCGGCCGCGGCCGGCGGTGATCTCGGGGCGCAGCGTCTGGCGCTCGCGCGGCACCGTGCCGGCCGGAGGCTGGCGCATGGCGCGCCCGTCGGCAAAGAACGGATTGGCGGAATAGGCTTTGTATTTGGGCTGCCGCTCCATCGGGTCGAACAAAGTCGTATCCCCGCAGGCCGCCACGCCCAACGACAAAAGCAAAAGCAAGGGCAAAGGCGCACCACGGAGGCACGGACGGCACGGAGAAAGGCTTTTTGGTTGGGGCCGGGCCACCTCGAGCCCCCGGAGCGACCACCACCCGAAGACCCTCCGTGACCTCTGTGCCTCCGTGGTGCGCTTCAAATGCTGGAGAATGGGCGATAGCGTCATGTCGCCTCCAGCACGGTGTGGATGCGCTTGGCGCCCACGGCGCGAAGCTGTTCGCGCAGCCCTTCGACCTTGCTCTCGTCCTCGGTCTCCACGCTGATCCAGAAGCGGTCCAGCGAGGCGGTGCGGAACTGCTCCGACTCGAAGACCGGATGGTAGGTCCGCGGCAGCTGGAAGAACCCGAAGATGGAGCTGAAGAAGATGGAGAGCACCGCCAGGAGGATTCCGCATTCGAAGGTAATGGGGATATTGGTCCAGAACCCGTGCGGCGGCCGGTTGCCGACGTTGATGGGGTAATCGACCCCATTCATCCACCATTGCATCGTATAGCCGCCGATGACGCCGAAGAGGCCGCCCACCAGCGCCACCAGCGGCACCTTGCTGGGCGGCAGCTCCAGCGCCTCGTCGATGCCGTGCAGCGGATAGGGCGAATAGGCGTCGAGGCCCGGCACGCCTTGCGCGTGCAGCTGGCGCGCCGCCTCCACGCAGGCCTCCGGCTGGGTGAAGACGCCGAGGACGAAGCGCCTCATGGCTTGGCCCCTTCCAGCTCGCTGGGCTGGTGTTCCTCGGCCGCCGCCATCTCGTGGCGCAGCTCCTTCACCTCGCTCAGGGCGATGGCGGGGAGGAACTTGAGGAAGAGCAAGAAGAGCGTGCCGAAGAAGCCGATGGTGCCGGCGTAGAGGCTCAGGTCCACCCAGGTGGGGGCATAGCTCGCCCAATTGGAGGGAATGAAATCCTGCTGCAGCGAGGTGACCACGATGTTGAACCGCTCGAACCACATCCCCACGTTGACCAGCACCGAGCCGATCCAGAGGACGGCGATGTTGCGGCGGGCGGCGGGGAACCAGAACACCTGGGGCACCAGCACGTTGCAGAACATCTGCGTGTAATAGGCCCAGGCATATTGGCCGTGGGGCCGGGTGAAGAAGAAGATGTGCCGCTCGTAGATGTTGCCGCTGTACCAGGCGGCAAAGTGCTCCATCACGTAGCCATAGGAGACGATCAGGCCGGTGGTGAGCAGCACCTTGGCCATCGACTCGAGGTGGCGCAGCGTCACCACGTGCTTGAACTTCATGAACCGGCGCGCCGGGATGATCAGCGTCAGCACCATGGCGAAGCCGGAGAAGACGGCGCCGGCCACGAAGTAGGGCGGGAAAATCGTCGTGTGCCAGCCGGGCAAAATCGACGCGGCGAAGTCCCAGGAGACGATGGTGTGCACCGAAAGCACCAGCGGCGTGGCCAGGCCGGCCAGCAAGAGATAGGCAATCTTGTAATGGTGCCAATGCCGCGCCGATCCGCGCCAGCCGAGGGCGAAGATGCCGTAGGCGATCCGCGCGCGCCGGCTGGTGGAGGCGTCGCGCAGCGAGGCGAGGTCGGGGATGAGGCCCAGGTACCAGAAGAGCAGCGAGGTAATGAAATAGGTCGAGACCGCGAAGACGTCCCACATCAGCGGGCTCTTGAACTGCGGCCAGATCTGGTTGGTCGATGGATAAGGAAAGAGCCAATAGGCAAACCACGGCCGCCCGGTGTGCAGCACCGGGAAGATGCCGGCCTGCATCACCGCGAAGAGCGTCATCGCCTCGGCGAAGCGGTTGATGCTGGTGCGCCACTTCTGCTGGAAGAGGAGAAGGATGGCGCTGATGAGCGTGCCGGCGTGGCCGATACCGATCCACCAGACGAAGTTGATGATGCCGAAGGCCCAGGCGACGGGGATGTTGTTGCCCCACATCCCGATGCCGCGGGCCAGAGTAATGGTGATGGCGCTGAAGAGCAGGCCGGTGAGCGCGAGGCCGATGCAGATCAGCGCGTACCAGCCGGGCCGCGCCTCCTTCCAGACGAAGTCGAGCAGCGACTTGTTGAGCGTGCCGTCGTCCTGCGGCCCCTCGATGAGCGGCGCGCCGGAAAGCTGCGCCAGGGCGGGCTTGGCAGTCATGACCCGAGCTCCGGATTGGGGTTCATCACCCGGGCGAGATAGGCGGTGCGCGGCCGCGTGCCCAATTCGTGCAGCAGGTCGTAGCGCCGCTCCTCGGCGTGCAGCCTGGTCACCCGGGCGCTGGAATCATTGAGATCGCCGAAGACGATGGCATTGGAGGGGCAGGCCTGCTGGCAGGCGGTCTCGATGTCGCCGTCGCGCATCTCGCGGCCCTCGACGCGGGTGCGGATGCGGACCCGCTCGATGCGCTGCACGCAATAGGTGCACTTCTCCATGACGCCGCGGGCGCGCACGGTGACGTCGGGGTTGAAGACCATCTTCTCGACGTCGGTATAGTCGGAGGTATAGCTGAAGAAATTGAAGCGCCGGACCTTATACGGGCAGTTGTTCGAGCAATAGCGGGTGCCGACGCAGCGGTTGTAGACCATCTCGTTGAGGCCCTCGTCGGAGTGGACGGTGGCATTGACGGGGCAGACGTATTCGCAGGGCGCGCTCTCGCAATGGACGCACATGAGCGGCTGGAAGACGACGCCGGGGTTGGCGGCGTCGTCGCCGGTGAAGTAGCGGTCCACGCGGATCCAGTGCATCTCGCGGCTGCGCGCCATCTGCTCCTTGCCCACCACCGGGATGTTGTTCTCCGACTGGCAGGCGACCATGCACGCGCTGCAGCCGGTGCAGCGCGAGAGGTCGATGGCCATGCCCCAGCGGTGCCCGGGATAGGGCTGCGGGGTGTGGAAGCTGAGCGGGTTGCCGCGCTGCTCGGCCAATTCCTCGGAGGCCTGCAGAAGGCGCTGCACGGTGGTCGAGACCGCGATGATGCGGCCCTCCATCGAGTGGTGCTCCTGCGTCTGCGCCAGCGCTGCCTTGCGGCCCACCGGGACCACCGTCAGGCCCGGCGCGAACCAGGGGGCGTCGCTGTGGCGCAGGGTGGCGGTGTCGAAGCCCAGGCCCTTGCAGAGCTCCTCGCCGAGGCCGCTGCGCCCGTAGCCCAGCGCGACGGTGACGCAGTCGTCGGCGTGGCCCGGAGCGATCACCACCGGCGCATGCGCGGGCGGACCGTGCAGTCCGAGATCGACCACGTCGCCCTGCTGCACGCCCAGCTTCTGCGCGGTGGTGGGGCTGAGGAGCGCGGCGTTTTCCCAGGTGAGCTTGGTGACCGGGTCGGGCAATTCCTGCATCCAGGCGACGTTGGCGAAGCGGCCGTCGTAGACGCGGTAGTCGGGGACGATGTTGATCTCGAAGCCCGGCGCGCTCTCGGCGGAGGAAACTTGCAGCGCTGCGGCCAGCACGGCGTCGTGGCGGACCGGGGCGCTCTCGGGCTTCAAGCCCGTGCCCTCGATGAAGCCGTCGGCCAGCCACTTCTCCCAGGTGCCGTCGTCGGTGCTGCTCCACTGCTCGCGCAGCTGGGCATAGGCGGTGCGATCGCCCTCGCCGAGGAAGGCCGCCAGGAGCTCCACCTCGGTGACGCCGGGATAGAGCGGAGAGATGAGCGGCTGCTGGAAGGTGACCGTGCCGTCGTGGGCGCGGGCGTCGCCCCAGCTCTCCAGCGAATGCAGCGCCGGGAGCACCCAGCCCGCCCGCGCCGCCGTCTCATCGGCATAGAGCGAGCGGTACACCGAGTGCGGCACCTGCGCGATGGCCTTGCCGAAGTTCAAGTCGGCGGGCGCGCCGTAGGCAGGGTTCCAGGCGGTGATGAC
>JANXXR010000724.1 GCA_025350525.1 Deltaproteobacteria bacterium | reverse complement strand
GGCAGACCTGCTCGACGTCCACCGGCTTGACGAGGTGCTCGTCGAAGCCGGCCGCCTTCGACAGCAGCCGATCCTTGGCCTCGCCGTAGCCGGTGATGGCGATCAATCTCAGGTGTGGAGACGGCTGCTGCGCGCGCAGCTTCCGCGCCAGCTCGTAGCCGTCCATGAGCGGCAGGCCGATGTCGAGCAGCGCCACCTCGGGGACGAAGCCCTGCCGGGCGCGCAGCGCCTCGGCGCCGTTGTGGGCGACCACCACCTCGTGACCGTTCATCCGCAAGAGCTCGGAGAGGAGGCGGGCGGCGTCCTCGTTGTCGTCCACCACCAGGACCCGCAGGCACTTGGTAGCCAAGGCAGGGGCCGCGGGCGCGGCCAGCGGCACCAGGTCGAGGAGATCGCTGGCCGCCAGCGCGGGCAGGCGCACCACGAACTCGGCGCCTTGGCCCGGCCCGGCGCTGTGCGCCTCGACCTGCCCGCCGTGCAACGCCACCAGGCTCTGGACGATGGTGAGCCCGAGGCCCAGTCCGCCCTGCGCGCGATCGGAGCCCTGCCCGCCCTGCGCGAAGGCGTCGAAGACGCGCGGCAGGAGCGCCCGGTCGATGCCCATCCCGGTGTCCTTGACCCGGACCACGATCGACTCCCCCTCTGCATCGGCCGAGATGGTGATGGTGCCTCCCGCGGGCGTGAACTTGGCCGCGTTGGTGAGGAGGTTCGAGATCACCTGCGCCAGCCGGAACGGATCCGCCTTGAGCAACAGGCCGCGCCGGTCCACCTCCACGATCAGCCGGTGCTTGCGCTGCTCGAGCAGCGGGCTCGCGATCTCGATGGCGTTGGTGACGACGGCGAAGATCCCGATGGCCCGCTTCTCCAGGCTGACCTTGCCCTGGGTGATCCGCGAGACGTCGAGGAGGTCGTCCACCAGCCGGACCACGTGCTTGACCTGCCGGGCGATGACGGCGCGCTCGCGGATGGAGCCCTTCTCTCCGCGCATGTCCATCAGCTGCAGCGCGGTGAGGATGGGCGCCAGCGGGTTGCGCAGCTCGTGGCCGAGGATGGCGAGGAACTCGTCCTTGGCGCGGCTGGTCGATTCGGCGATCTGGCGCCGCTGCTCCTCGGCGAGCCGCGCGCTCTGGTGGGTGCGGTCGCTCTCGAGCGAGCGGGCGATCTCGAGCTGCACCCGCACCCGCGCCACCAGCTCGCGGGCCGAGAAGGGCTTGACGATGTAGTCGTTGGCCCCGGCCGCGAGCCCTTCCGCCATGGCCTCGTCGCCGGTCCGCGCCGAGAGCAGGAGGATGGGCAGTCCCCGGGTCTGCGCGTGCGCGCGCAGCTCGCGGGTCAGCTCCAGCCCGTCGAGCTCCGGCATCATCACGTCCGAGACCAACAGATCGGGCGGACGCCTGCGAATCGACTCGAGCGCCTGCCTGCCGTTGGCGACCGTCTCCACCGTCCAGTGCGTGGAGAGCAGGCGCCGCAGGTACTCGCGCATGTCGGCGTTGTCGTCCGCCAGCAGCAGGCGGATGGGGGAGGAGGTCCCGGCCTCGGCGGCGCCGCCGTCCGACGACGAGAGCACCGCCGGCTGGCGCCCCGGCTCGCCGGCCGGCAGCCACGAGAGCGCGTCGTTGAGGTAGGCGGCGGAGCCCACCGCGGTGGACTCGGAGGCCCGGCGGGCCTCGATGCGATCGGCCGGAAGGTGCGCGGAGCCCGCGGGGACGAGGACGGTGATGGAGGTGCCCGCGCCCGGCCGGCTGCGGGCCTCGATGTGGCTGCCGTGGAGCTGGACCAGGTCGCGCACCAGCGCGAGGCCGATGCCGGTTCCTTCGTGGCTGCGGGCGCGGGCGCCGCGCACGCGGTGGAAGCGCTCGAAGATGCGCGGCAGCTCGCTCTGGGAAATTCCCACGCCGGTGTCGCTGACCGTGAGCCGGATGAAGGCGCCCTCCATCGCCAGCGCGACACCTCGCCCTCGAAGGTGTGCTTGAAGGCGTTGGAGAGCAGGTTGAGCACGATCTTTTCCCACATCTCCCGATCGACGAAGGCCTTGGCGGGCAAGGGGGGCGCGTCGATGACCAGCCGCAGGCCGCCCTTCTCCAGCGCGGCGCGGAACTGGCTGGCGAGATCGGCGGTCAGCCGCGACAGGTCGGTCTCGCGGTACGAGGCCTCCACCCGCCCGGCTTCCATGCGCGAGAAGTCGAGCAGCGAGTTGGCCAGCTTGAGCAGGCGCAGCTGGTTGCGGTGGACCATCTCCAGCGGGGAGCCGCTCAGGGCGCGGCCCGCCGACGCCAGCGCCTCCTCGGTGGGGCCGATCATCAGCGCCAGCGGCGTGCGGAATTCGTGGCTGACGTTGGAGAAGAAGACGGTCTTGGCCCGGTCGATCTCGGCCAGCGCCTCGGTGCGCTCCTGCGCTTCCCTGAGGGCGCGGGCGTTGCGGATGGCGGTGACCACCTGCGCCGCGGCCAGCTCGAAGAAGGTCCGGTAGCCGTCGTCGAGGCGGCGGTGCGGGCTGAGGCCCGCGATCATCACGCCGTAGGGCCGATCCTGATCCGGCGCGGCCAGCGGAAGCAGGATGGCCGCGGTCGGAGGCCCGGCCCAATGGCCGGTGGGCAGCGCGCCGAAGCGGGCGTCGAGCTTCTCGATGACCTCGATGCGGCGGCTCGCCACCGCGGCGGCGAGCGGCCAGATCGGAGAGGTCTCCGCGCCGCTGAGATCGAGCGACAGCGGGCGCGCCGCCGCCGGATCGCTGCCGAACCCCGACGAGGCGGCCAGCAGGGCGCGGGGGCCGTCCTCGAGCAGGTAGAAGAGCGAGAAGGAGACGTCGGCGGGATTGTCGGCCAGCGTGGCCGCGGCGTTGGCGCAGGCCTGCCCCGCGGAGGTGGCCCCGCTCGCGCGCGTTCCCAGCTCGCGCAGGGTGCGAAGCTGGCGCTCCGCCTGCACCTGCGCGGTGGTCTCGGAGACGGTGGCAAGGACTCCGCCGATGCCGGTTCCCTGCACGGTCTCGTCCGGCACCGGGCTGTAGGCGACGCGGAAGTGGGTCTCCTCGAAGAAGCCGCTGCGGTGGATGAGGAGCGCAAGATCCTCGGCGCCGGTGGCGGGCCCGCCTGCAAACGGGCCTTCGATCATGGGCCCGATGATGTTCCAGATCTCCGCCCAGCAGTCGCTGCCGGACTGGCCCAGCGCCGCCGGGTGCTTGGCGCCGAGGATGGGCAGGAAGGGGTCGTTGTAGAACTGCACGAGGCGCGGCCCCCACCAGAGCGAGAGCGGAAAGCGGTTGCGCAGCACCAGGCCCACCATGGTGCGGAGCGGCTGCGACCAGCCGGAGACCGGACCGACGGGGCTGCGCGACCAGTCGAATTCGCGCATCATCGCGCCCATCCCGCCGCCGCCGGCGAGACAGTCGATGGCTTCCGCTGGCGCTGGAGTTGCCCCCAGGCTTGCTTCAGCTTGACTCATGATGCTCCTGTCGATCGTGGGGCGACGCAGCACGAAGCTGGAAAGCGGGGTGCCGGCGCGCGACTACGTAGTAACCGGTACGCGGGGCCGGGGCAACAAGCGGCTTGGCGACAGTGTCCTGAAGGAGAAGGGGAGCGCCCATCCGCTCGGCCGCACGAGGCAGGCCAGCAATTTTGTTCAAGATGCGGATCCCGACCGTGGGGCTTATCGTCTGGCCCTGTCCCTATCCGGAGGATCCTGAATGCGTCTTCTCCTCGCAGCCCTGCTTCTCGCTTTGCCGGCCGCCGCCCAGTACGCGGAGGGACCGGTGACCAACGGCGGGACCATCAAGGGAAAGATCACCTACAACGGAAAGCCGCCGCCGGTTCAGAAGGTCACCGTGACCAAGGATCCGAAGATCTGCGGCACCAGCCGCGACTCGGACATCTTCACCATCGCCTCGGATGGCGGCGTCAAGAACGTGGTCGTCTACCTCTCGGACATCAAGGCCGGCAAGAAGATGGACGGCGAGATGAAGCCGGTGCTCGACCAGAAGGGCTGCCACTACGAGCCGCAGGTGCAGGTGGTGCCGCTGCACGCGATGCTGCAGGTCAAGAGCAGCGATCCGCTGCTGCACAACGTGCACTCGTTCCTCAACGGCTCGACGGTGATCAACTTCGCCATGCCGCCGCAGCCGGGGCTGGTGCTCACCAAGAAGCTGGACAAGCCCGGCGGCGAGCAGCTCAAGTGCGACGTCCACAGCTTCATGACCGGCGGCATCTTCGTCGCCACCAACCCCTACTACGCCATCACCGGCGCCGACGGCAGCTTCGAGATCAAGGACGTGCCGGCGGGCTCGTACACCATCGCCACCTGGCACCAGGCGGCGGGGCCGCTCAGCCAGCCGGTGACGGTGACGGCGGGCGGCGAGGCCAACTTCAACGGCAAGGTCAAGTAGCCTTCGCGCGCATCCGCGGAGCGGCCGGGGTCAGGGCTTGGCGTCTGCGGCGGGCGGCTCGGGCGGAGGAGTGAAGCCCGCCTGCGCGGCCAGGGCGCGGTGGAGCTCCTCGGCGGCCGGCGTTCCCTTCATCCGCACCAGCGCGCGGACGTAATAGGCCAGCGCGTAGATGTCGGCCTCCTTGTTGGGCAGCGTGACCGGGTTCCAGGCGGGCATGGCGGCGCCGGTGACGCCCGCGACCAGCAGGCGGTAGAGGTCCTCGAGCTCGGTGCCGCTGCGCACCGAGCGCAGCTCGTTGAAGAGGAAGTCCGGCGGCAGGATCTTCACGCCGTACTCGCTGTCCTTGATCTCCGGCAGGTACATCGCGTCGCGGAAGTCGGTGGTGCCGGTGCCCAGCGTCGCCTTGCCGGCGTCGTAGATCTCCTGCTTGCTTGCGTACGCCGCGTGGCAGCCCAGGCACTGCGCGAAGCCGTGGTAGAGCAGCCGGCCGCGCGCTACCGCTTCGCTTTGCCTGACGTCGCCCCAGGGGTCGGGCGGCGGCACCACCGGATCTCCGACGGCGTCGTCCTCCTTCCACTTGGGCGAGAGAGTTTTCAGATATTGGATGATGTCGGCGAGCGTGCTGTCGGGGACGTCCCAGCCCAGCATGGCCGTGCCGTGCAGTCCGTTGCGCACGATGCGCACCAGGTCCTCGTCGCGCGGCAGCTTCTGGTCGAGCACCCAGGCGAACTTGTACGAGCCCTGCGTGAAGTCGCGGGGCGGCGGACGCAGGCCGGGCGCGGCGGGCCCCTTGCCGTCGCCGTGGTCGCCGTGGCAGGCGCGGCAGTACTGCATGTATTCGTGGCGGCCGCGGTTGAGCGTCTCGGCGTCGACGACGCGGCCGGCGAGCTTGACCGGCTCCTTGAACTGCTGGGGCTCGCGGCAGGCGGTAGAGAGCGCGACGAGGATGAAGAGACGGCGCATGCAGGTGGCCTCGATCAGATGACGAAGACGGCGAGGTAGAGGACGAGCCAGACCGCACCGACGAAGTGCCAGAAGCCGGTCCAGAGGCGCAGCGCCAGGTGGCGGGCCGGGCCGTAGCCGGCGCTGCGGGAGGCCAGGTACGCGAGCCCGCCCAGGCCGACCAGCACGTGCAGCGCGTGGAAGACGGTGAGCGCCCAGAAGACCGACGGGTAGGGGCCGCCGTCGATGCGCAGACCCTCGCTCCAGAGGCGCGACCAGAGCAGGCCCTGCGCGGCGAGGAAGACGAGGCCGAGCGCGGTGGCGCCCATGACGGCGGGCCGCACCTGCGCCGTCCGGCCCGCGCGCGCCGACGCGAGCGCGCGCTGAAGCACCAAGCTGCTGGCGCCGATGACCAGCGTGTTGAGGCCCGGCAAGAGCAGCGGCAGCCGGGGCGTGCCCTCGGGCGGCCAGCTTCCGGCGTGCGCGCGGACCACGCCGTAGGCGAAGAAGAGCGCCGAGAACATCATCGCCCACGAGCCGAGGAAGAGCAGCAGCCCCAAAAAGGCGGTGGCGTCGTTGCGCGCGCGCGGCGGCCGGTAGGGCAACACCGTCGCCGCCTGCGCGCTCATGCGCCCCTCGAAGTCGCCGGCAGCGCCGCGGCGTCGGGCAGCACTTCGGCCTGGCCGATCCAGTCGCGGCCCAGCCGCTCGCGCACCTCGGGGTCGGCGAACTCGTGCGGGCCGCGCAGCACCACCGGCACGCGATCGAAGTTGTGGTGCGGCGGCGGCGAGGTGGTGAACCACTCGAGGGTGCCGACGCTCCAGGGGTTGTCGCTCGCCTTGGGCCCGGCCGCCATGCTGTGGATGAAGTTGTAGATGAAGACGAACTGGCCGGCGAGGAGGATGAAGGCCGCATAGCTGGTGTACTGGTTGAGCGGCCGCAGGTGCTGGAGGAAGCTGTACTGGTAGGGATCGTAAAGCCTGCGGCTCTGCCCCGCGTAGCCGGCGATCAGCTGACCGGTGAAGACCAGCGTGATGAGCACCACCGACCACCAGAAGTGCAGCTTGCCGAGGCCGGGGCTCATGGTGCGGCCGAACATCTTGGGGAACCAGTAGTAGATGGCCGCCAGGCTGCCCATGAACGACGCCGCCGCCATGGTGAGGTGGAAGTGGCCGACCACGAACATGGTGTCGTGCAGATAGATGTCGGGGACGGTGGCGCCGAGATAGAGGCCGGTGAGTCCGCCCAGGCCGAAGACGAAGACCATGCCCAGGGCGAAGAGCATGGGCGGGTCGGTGCGGATCGAGCCGCTCCAGATGGTCCGCAGCCAGTTGAGGAAGAGCACCTCGGCGGGCACCGAGATGATCAAGGTCAGGAGCATGAAGCTCTGGCCGAGCAGCGGGTTCATGCCGGTCATGAACATGTGGTGGCCGTAGACCACGGCCGAGAGCACGGTGACCAGGCACATGGCGTAGACCGAGCCGCGGTACCAGTTGGCCGGCTTGCGGCTGAAGAAGGAGAGGATGTCGCTGACGATCCCCCAGGCGGGCAGGATGAGGATGTAGACCTCCGGGTGGCCGAAGATCCAGAAGAGGTGCTGGAAGAGGATGGGGTCGCCGCCGCCCTTCACCGCCGCGGCGCCGGCGATGAAGAACTGGGTGCCGAAGACGCGGTCGAGAAAGAGCAGCAGCGCCGCCGAGCCCAGCACCGGCACGAAGAGGACGTTCAAGATGGCGGTGAGCCACAGCCCCCAGACGGTGAGGGGCATGCGGAAGTACCCCATGCCGGGCGCGCGGTGGCGGATGACGGTGGTGACGTAGTTGATGCCGCCCATGATGCTGGAGACGCCGGTGACGAAGATGGCGGCGACCATGAAGGTCTGGCCGTTGCCAGGCGTGCCGATGTTGGTGGAGAGCGGCGGATAGGTGGTCCAGCCCGCGCCGGCCGCGCCCAATTGGCCGAAGAAGGAGCAGATCACCAGCACCAGCGAGAGCGCGAAGGTCCAGAACGAGGCCAGATTGAGAAAGGGAAAGGCCATATCCCGCGCGCCGATCATCAATGGAATGCAATAGTTTCCAAAGGCGCCGATGAGGATGGGGGTAATGGCGAAGAAGATCATGATCAGGCCGTGCATGGTGAACACGGTCATATAGGTGGCGGGGCCGATGACGCCGTTCGAGTTCTTGAGCAGCAGCGAGCCCAGCACCGGCACCGGCTGTCCCGGATAGGCCCACTGCCAGCGGATCATCATCGCCAGCGTGCCGCCGACGAGCAGGAAGATCAGGCCCGACCAGAGGAACTGCTTGGCGATGACCTTGTGGTCGAGCGAGAAGACGTAGCGGCGCAAAAAGCTCGCCGGGTCGGGATGGATGGGTTGGAGTTCTTCGTAGGCTTTCAGCTCGGCGGCATCCATCAGATCCTCGAGTGCTCGGACCACTCCCAGCCCCAGTGGCCATCCTTGTCGTCGGGGTCGAAAGCGCGGGCGGAATTGGCGGAAGCCTCCGCCGCCCAGCGCTGGTAGTCGGCGCGGGGCAGCACGGTGAGCTTTGCCTTCATCTTGTAATGGTTGGCGCCGCAGTGCTGGGCGCAGGCGATGTCGAACTCGCCGGTCTCTTTGGGCGTGAACCAGAGGCGGTTGACCATGCCCGGCACCACGTCGATCTTGGCGCGCATGTTGGGGATGTTGAAGGCGTGGATGACGTCGGTTGCGACCAGCTGGAAGATGATGGGCGCGCCCTGCGGCACCACCACCTCGTTGAGCAGCACGATGTCGTCGGGCGTGTTGAACTTCCCGTCGGGCCCGGCGTAGCGCACCGCCCACGACCACTGGTGCGCGTTGACCTCGACCCGCACCGCCTCCGGCTGGCTCTCGGCCCAGGCGAAGTTGCCGAAGACGTCCCTCCAGGAGAGCACCGAGTTGACGAAGAGGTGCCCGTCCACCACGAAGAAGATGGCGGCGGCGATGCCCAGCACCACCGCGATGGAGCGGCGCGAGCTGCCGTGATCGAAGCGGGCCGGGTGATTGCGGCCGTGCCGGAAGACGGCCCAGAGCATCCAGGCCACCATGATGACGAAGAGCAGGATGACGAAGAAGCTGGTCTCGTTGATGAGCGCGTCGATGCGCCAGCCGTCGAGCGAGGCGTCGTGCGGCATCCCGTAGCCGTGGCCTTCGAGCGGTGCGGCGAAGAGCAGCATTCTGGCCTCAGGAATCGAGATGGCGGATGGCGAAAAGGAAAAGGCCGGCGACGGCGAAGGGCACGGCGAGGAAGGCGAAGAGCAGTGCGGTGGCGGCGGACGAGGTGGTCTGCTGCGCGCAGACGGCGCAGGCGAAGAGGGCGGTCATCCGATCCTCCGCCAGATCGACTCGGTGATCAGCACCAGCGCGTAGACCACCGGCAGCGCCAGTGGGATGACGACGATGATCCGCAACAGGCGCGCCTCCCACTTGAGGTGCATGAAGAAGAGCGCCACGCAGGCGGCCTTGACCAGCGCCAGCGCGAACAAGGTGGCCATCACCGCCCTGCGGTGGCCGGTCACGTAGGCGACGCCGACTTCGAGCGCGGTCAGCGCCGCCAGCACCGCGAAGATGATCAGGTACTGGCGCGCGTGGGACGCGGGAGTCGCGTGGGTCTCGGAGGACATCAGGGGCCTGCGGGGATCAGGTAGACGATGGTGAAGACGAGGATCCAGACCAGGTCGACGAAGTGCCAGAAGAGCCCGAGCAGCTCGATCTGGGCGGCGGTGGCGGTGCCCTTCAAATAGCGGCCCAGCGTGATGAGGATGTAGATGGTGCCCGAGAGCACGTGCATGCCGTGGAAGCCGGTGACCACGTAGAAGGTGCTGGCGTAGGCGCTCTGCCCGAAGACGAGGCCTTCCTTGGTCAGCCCCGGATGGAGGATGCCGAAGTATTCGGAGTATTGGCCCAGCAAGAAGAGCGCGCCGCCCAGCGCGGTGGCCAGGAGCAGCGCCGCCGCCCGGCCGCGCTGGTTGCGCTCGGCGGCCTCGAAGGCGAAGACCATGGTGACGCTGGAACAGATGAGCAGGAAGGTGAGGCCGGCGGTGAAGGCGATGCCCAGCTCGGGCTCGCCCGGGTGCCGCCACACCTGGCTCTCACCGCGCAGGATGCCGTAGGCGAGGAGCAGGCCCGCGAACGAGAGCCCGTCCGAGACGAGGAAGATCCACATCGCGATCTTGCCCGCGCTCGAGCGGCCGAACTGCGCGTCGGCGGGCCAGGTCGCCGGTCCGTGCGCGGCGTGCTCCAACTACTTCCCCACCGAGAGATGGAAGAGGCCCTGCTGGGTGTTCTCCACCCGCAGCGTCTTGAGGAAGTGCACCAGGTGCCAGGCGTCCTCGGGCGTGACCGTATCCGCGAACGAGGGCATGGGCGTGCCGTTGAGGCCGGTCAGGAAGGTGCGGTAGAGATCCTGGTCGGTGTTGCCGCACTTGCGGTGCGGGCTGGACGTGAAGTCGAACGGCACGATGTGGTTGCCCCAGTCGTCGAACAGCGTGGGCACCGACGGGCCG
>JANXXR010000710.1 GCA_025350525.1 Deltaproteobacteria bacterium | reverse complement strand
CCAACACCTCCAGCCCCTTCGTCAACGGCTTCTCCGACGAGAACTCCGCCTACGATCGCTACCAGCCGCGCTACAAGGCCAAGAACGGCAGGCTCGACAGCCTCGAGGAGCTGTACATGGTGCGCGGCGTGAACGACCGCTTCATGGCCGCCTTCGGCGACCGGCTCACCGTCTGGCCCGACATCAACACCAAGCTCAACATCAACACCGCCGACCAGCAGCAGATGCTCACCAACATCCTCATCGCCGCCCAGAACCCCAACGACCCGGCGCTGCGCGATCCGCGGCTGCTCCAGACCATCCTGCAGGAGATCGCGCTGCGGAAGATGTTCTCCTTCTTCGGCCTCTCGGCGCAGGACTTCGTCGCCATCCTGCAGGCCAACAACATCCGCGTGCGCCCGGAGATCGACCCCAAGCAGAAAGGCGCCGCCAGCAACTTCTTCAGCTCGACCAGCGACACCTTCCGCATCACCGGGACGGGCCGCATCGGGCGCATCGAAAAGAACCTGACCGCGGTCATCCGCTACGACGACGCGCTGGGCAAGCTGCTCTACTGGAAGGAAGACTGATGCACCGGACCGTCGGCCTCGACTGGGCGCAGGATTCGCTGCGGGTGGTGACGCTGCAGAGCGGCTTCCGCGGCTTCGCCATCGAAGAGGTGCGCAGCGCGCAGCTTCCCGCGGAGGGCGCGCCCGCCGAGCGGCTCAAAGCCGCGGTGGCCGCGCTGGGCCTGGTTCCGCCGCTGGGCCCCGACGACACCGTGGCCGTCGCGCTCTCGGGCGGGCTGGTCGCCACCCACCTCGTCACCCTGCCCTTCACCGACCCCAAGCGCATCGAGCAGGTGCTGCCGGCGGAGGTGGAAGGCGCCATTCCCTTCGACCTCGCCGAGGTGATCTGGGACTACGCGGTGCTGAGCCAGGCCAACGGAAAGACCGACGTGCTGGTGGGCATCGTGCGCAAGACGGTGCTGCGCGAACATCTCTCGGCGCTGCTGGCCGCCGGCATCGAACCGCGTGTTGTGACGCTCGCGCCGCTGGCGCTGGCCGGACTGGGCGAGAAGAACCTGGTCTCGTCGGCGCAGGATCCGGCTCTGCCGCTGCAGGCGGTGACCGCGGTGCTGCTCGACGCCGGGCCCGACCGCGCCGACCTGGCGCTGCTCGAGGCGGGCCGGCCGGTGCTGGCGCGGGCGCTCTCGACCTCGGGCGCCGCGGCCTGGACGGCGGCGCAGACCGACGAGACGGCCCGCAACCGGCTGCTGACGCTGCTCTCGCGCGATCTCAAGATCACGCTGCGCTCGAAGAAGGCCGCGCCGCAGAAGCTCCTGCTGGCGGGCGCCGTGGCTGCGCTGCCGGGCGCCGCCGAGAAGCTGGGCGCCGAGCTGCAGCTTCCGGTCGAGAGCCTCGCGCTGCCCGCCGGGACCGCCGGCGACGCGCTGGCGCTGGGCCTCGCGCTGCGGGCGCAGCACTCGCGCGGGCGGGTCAACTTCCGCAAGGGCGAGTTCGCCTTCACCAAGGATCTCTCGCAGGTGCGCGGGCAGATCAGCCGGCTGGTCCTGGCCGCGGCGGTGCTGCTCATCCTCGCGCTGGGCCTCGGGCTTTCGCGGGTCTCCTCGTTGCACCAGCAGGCCAGGGCGTACGACGACGCCGTCTGCGCTGCCACCAAGCGCATCCTCGGCACCTGCACCACCGACTACCGCCAGGCGCTGGGTCAGCTCTCGGGGGGAAAGTCGCGGGCGGCCGGCGTCCCCCGCGTCTCCAGCGCCGACGTGCTCGCCGAGCTGGTGGCGCACCTGCCCGACGCCTCGCTGCCGCTGCTCGAAGACGTCGAGCTCACCACCACCTCGGTGCGCCTCAAGGGCACCGCCGAGAGCTTCGGCAAGGTCGACGAGATCAAGTCGGCGCTGCAGAAGGACAAGTGCTTCGGCGAGATCAAGCAGCCCCGCGTGGACAAGGTGGCGGGCGGCGGCAGCAAGGTCAGCTTCTCCTTCGACTTCGCCTATACCTGCTCGGGCGAAACGCCGGGGGGCGCGTAAATGGAAAAGATCCGCGCACTGGTCGCCGACGCGCAGGCCTGGCTGGCCGCCGCCAACCCGCGCGAGAAGCGCTTCCTCGCGGTGGGCGCGGGCGGGCTGCTCCTCTTCGTGGTGCTGATCGGCTGGGCCAGCTTCTCCTCCTCCATCAACAAGGCGCAGGCCTCGCTCGACGAGAAGCGCTCCGACTTCGAGAAGATCTCTCGCCTCGCCGCGGGCTACGGCCAGCAGGAGCAGGAACGCCAATTGCTCGAGGCGCGGCTGCGGCAGAGCCCGCCGGCGCTGATGAGCTTCGTGGACACGACGGCCCGGAGCGCAGGCGTGGAGGTGGGCGGCATGAGCGACCGCGGTGTCGTCTCCGGCGGCCAGGGCGGGCGGCCCCGGGAGATGTCGGTCGAGGTCAACCTCGGCAAGGTGCCGCTCGACAAGCTGGTCAAGCTGCTGCAGGACATCGAGCACAGCCCCGGCGTGGTGCGGGTGCGGCGCCTGCGGCTGCGCAAGTCGTTCGAGAACAAGGACGTGCTCGACGTCTCCCTCAGCGTCAGCGCCTGGCAGGGGTCCTGATGCCGCCGCTCTCCTTCTTCACCCGGCACCCGCTCATCAACAAGCTGCTCCTGCCGGTCTCAGGCGCCATCGCTTTCTTTCTTTTCCTGCTCTTGACCTTTCCCTACGACGTGCTGGCGCGGCGCATCGAGGTGGAGGCCGAGCGCAACGGCGCCGAGATCTCCATCGGCAGCCTCGGTCCCGCGGGCCTGGGCGGCGTGCGCGCGCGGGACGTCAAGCTGCACTTCTTGCCGCCGCCCGGCGGCGAGGCGATGCCCGACCTGCACTTCGATCGGCTGGAGGTGAGTCCCGATCTCTTCGCGCTGCTCCTGCGCCGCACCTCGTTCGGCTTCGCGCTCGCCGGATATGGCGGAACGGCCAAGGGGCACGCGGCGCTGAGCAACGACCCCAAGCTGCCCGGGCTCTCCTCGCTGCGGCTCGAGGCGCGCGACCTGGATCTGCAGACGCTGCCGCTCAAGGATCTGGCGGGCGTCGAGGCCAGCGGCAAGCTGCAGATCAAGGCCGACCTCGCCTCGCTTCTGCCCGCCGACAGCGCCGGCGGCGCGGTGACGGTGGCGCTGGAGAACGGAGTGGTCACGGGCGGCAGCGTGCAGGGCTTTCCCATGCCGAAGACGGCGCTCGGCCGCGTGGACCTGAACCTCCTGGTGGAGAAGGGCGTCGCCAAGGTCGAGCGCACGCAGGCCCGCGGCGGCGACCTGGACGCCGACCTCGACGGCAACGTCAGCCTGCGCCCGCTGCTCTCGCTCTCGCAGGCCGACCTGCACGTGCGCTTCCGTCCCTCGGACAAGTGGCTCAACGACAACGCCATGATCAAGGGCGCCATGGGCCTCATCCAGAATGCGCGGCAGGGGGACGGCAGCTTCATCTTCACCTTCAGCGGCCCGCTCGCGCGCATGACGCCGCGGCCCGGCAGGTGAGCCGGGTCGCCGACCGCACGCTGGGCGGCGTCCGTGTGCGCGTGCACTATCCGGCCGCAGCGGCGTCTGCGCTGCCGGTCGTCGTCTTCTCGCACGGCCTGGGCGGCTCGAAAATGGGCTACGGCTACCTTGGCCGCACCTGGGCCGCGCATGGTTACGTCAGCATCCACCCCTCGCACCGCGAGAACGTTCCCTTCGGCGCCGTGGACGCGGAGCAGCCGACGCTCGCCACCCTGCGCGCCATGAAGGAGGCCATCGACGACCCCGCCAACTGGGAGGCGCGGCCCCGCGATCTCGCCGCCGTCATCGACGCCTTGCCGGAGTTGCAGCTCCCGGCGCTCGAGGGAAAGCTCGATGCCGCGCGCCTCGCCATCGCCGGACATTCGTACGGCGCCTACACCGCACTCCTCTGCGCCGGCGCGCGCGTCCGGCTGGGCGCTTGGTCCCGCGACTTTCGCGAGCGCAGGGCGCGGGCCTTCATCGCGCTCTCTCCTCCCGGCAACGGCTCGCGCGGGCTCGACGACTTCTCCTGGGCCAGCATCGAGGCGCCGGTCCTCTGCGTCTCGGGCTCGCGCGACGGCGGCTTCCAGGGCCAGCCGCCCGAGTGGCGCGAAGAGTCCTTCCGCGCCATGCGGCCTCCCGACAAGACGCTGGTGGTCGTCGAGGGCGCCGAGCACTTCACCTTCTCGGGCGGCCGTCCGCGGCGCGCGGCGGATCCGGCGCACCTGCGCGACATCGAGGCGGCGACGCTCTGGTTCCTCGACCGTCACCTCATGAACGCAGACCGGCCGATGCCGGCGCTGCCGGGATCGCGGGTCGAGCAGAAGTGAGCCGCCGCGGATGAAGCGTTGAAGTCGTCCGCGCGGTGTGCGAGCGTCCCGCGCATGCGGATGGCGGCGCTGACGCTGGCATTGATGGCCTGCACCTCGCGGCCGCCGGCGCTGCACAACGATCCGCAGGCGCTCGCCTTCCGCAGCCGCGCCAAGGTCGCCGACGCAGCGGCGAAGCAGATCGCCGCCGAAGCGCTGGGCGCCGCCCGGCGCCGCCCAGCCTGGAGCGAGCCCAACCACGTCCACGCGGCCGACGGCCCCATCGGCGACGGGGAGGACAAGTACCTCTTTGGCGAGGCGCGCCTCTACCTCGGCGAATACGAGACCGATCCGGGCAAGTTCCGCGAGGTGGACGCGAAGGACGACGCGCTGATGGCCTACGCCGACGCGCTCTTCGCCGTCGAGCAGCTGCGCGCCTGGGCCAAGGCGCACGACCTCGCCTGGGACGTCCAGCTGGGCAAGCTGCGCGGAAAGGTCACCGCCGAGGGACCCGACGCTGCGGCGCAGAAGCTCCTCGCCGAGCTTTCCAAGCGCGCGGGCTCTGCCACCGCCCACGACGCCGAGAGCGACCGCCCCCGCCTCGATGCGAAGTACCGCGACCGCCGCTGATTGCTGGAAGGTGCGTGTTGCTAGCGCAGCTCGGCGGCGATCGAATCGGCGGCGGCGGCGGGATCGGGCGCGTCGCGCAGCGGGCGGCCCACCACCAGCATCGAGGCGCCGGCGTCGATGGCCTGGCGCGGCGTTCCGGTGCGGCGCTGATCCCCTTTGGCGCTGCCCGCCGGCCGGACGCCGGGGACGACGATGAGCGGCGCGGGGCCCAACGCCGCCCGCAGCGCCGCCACCTCCGTGGGTGCACAAACGATTCCGTCCGCTCCGGCCGCGACCGCGAGCCGCGCCAGGCGCAGGACGGCGTCGGGCGGAATTCCCAGCTCGCGTTGCTCGTCTTCGCCCAGCGAGGTCAGCACCGTCACCGCGAGCAGCCTGGTCTGCGGCAGCGCGCGCCGGGCCGCGCGGATCATCTCCGCCCCGCCGCTGGCGTGCACCGTGAGGTACTGCACGCCCAACTTCGCCACTCCCCGCGCCGCGCTCTCCACCGTCTGCGGGATGTCGTGCAGCTTCAGGTCGAGGAAGATCGGCAGCCCCAACTTGCGGATCGGCTCCACCGCCGCGGGCCCGTGCGCGACGAAGAGCTCGAGCCCGATCTTGAAGACGCCGACGTGGCCCACCAGCTTCGCCGCCAGCTCCGCCGCGCTCCGCGGATCGGGCAGATCCAGCGCGGCGCAGATGCGGTTCACTTGCGCAGCGTCCCGCCGCCGGCGCGGACGGCCGCCTGCACGCGCGCGACCACCTCTGCCAGGGGGACGAACTCGACGTCCTTGCCGCCGCGCACCTTCCATTCGATCTTGCCGTCGGCCAGGCCTTTCTTTCCCACGGCGATGCGCAGCGGCAGTCCGATCAGGTCGGCGTCCTTGAACTTCACGCCGGCGCGCTCGTCGCGGTCGTCGAGCAGGACTTCGACGCCGGCGGCGGTCAGGTCGAGGTAGATCTTCTCTGCGGCGTCGCGCACGGCGGCGTCCTGCATCTGCAGCGGCAAGAGCGCGAGGTGGAACGGCGCGATGCTCATCGGGAAGCGGATGCCGTCCTGGTCGTGGTGCAGCTCGACGGCGCCCGCCAGGATGCGCTCGACGCCGATGCCGTAGCTGCCCATGACGATGGGCACTTCCTTGCCGCCTTCGTCGAGCACGCGCGCGCCCATCGACTCCGAGTACCGCGTGCCCAGCTTGAAGATGTGCCCGACCTCGAGCGCCTTGCCGACCACCAGCGGCTTGCCGCAGCGCGGGCAGCCTTCGCCGGCGTTCACGGTCCGCAGGTCCACGGACTTTGCGTGGGCAAGGTCGCGCGGCACGCTGACGTTGCGCAAGTGGAAGCCGTCCTTGTTGGCGCCGGTGACCAGGCCCGACAGTCCGGCGAGGCGGCTGTCGACGAAGACGCGCAGGTTGGCTTTCTCGCCCAGCCCGACGCCGCCCAGCGAGCCGGGCTTCGCGCCCAGCCACTTCTGGATCTCCTCCGCATGCGCCTGCCGCAGCACCGACGCGCCCGACGCCGTCTGCAGCTTGGCTTCGTTGAGCTGGTCGTCGCCGCGCACGATGGCGATGAGCGGCTGCTCGTCGCCGAGGTAGACCAGCGTCTTCAGCTGCTGGTCGGCGGCCACGCCGTGCGGCGCCTTCGACAAGGCCTCGATGGTGGTCACGCCCGGAGTGGCAAACTCATCGAGCGCAGGCGACGCGCCCGCCGCCTTGTACTTGTCCGGCGTCTCGACGCGCGACTCCGCCTTCTCGGTGTTGGCGGCGTATCCGCACGCCTCGCAAGACGCGATCAGGTCCTCGCCGGCGTCGGTGGCCACCATGAACTCGGTGGAGCCCGAGCCGCCCATCGCGCCCGAGTGCGCGTCGACCTGCACCGTCTTGAGGCCGCAGCGCCCGAAGATCTTCACGTACGCCTGCCGGTGCGCCTCGAAGGCCTGGTCGAGCCCCTCGCGGTTCATGTCGAAGGAGTAGCTGTCCTTCATGGTGAACTGCCTGACGCGGAGCAGCCCCGACTTGGGCCGCGGCTCGTCGCGGAACTTGGTCTGGATCTGGTACCAGGTCTGCGGCAGCTGGCGGTAGCTGCGCAACTCGGCCCGCGCCAGCACGGTGAAGATCTCCTCGTGGGTCATGGCCAGGCAGAGGTCCGCGCCCTTGCGGTCCTTGAGCCGGAACATGTTCTCGCCCATCACCGACCAGCGCCCCGACTCCTCCCAGATTTCGCGCGGATTGAGCGCGGGCAGGTAGAACTCCTGCGCGCCGATGGCGTCCATCTCCTCGCGGACGATGCCGGTGATCTTGAGGATGGCCCGCTGTCCGAGTGGAAGTATACTATATATACCTGCCGACAGCTGGCGGATGTAGCCGGCCCGCACCAGCAGCTGGTGCGAGGCCACGGTCGCGTCTGCCGGCACCTCTTTCAAGGTCGGCACGAAGCTCTTCGACATGCGCATTGCGAAACTCCCGGACTTCGTGAAGCGGCGCTAGCCCTTCTTCTTCAACTCGCGCTCGACCGCCTGCTTGATCTGGTCGTACGGAACCGCGCCGTTGATGAAGACGCCGTTGACGAAGAAGGCCGGCGTGCCGTTGACGCCCGCCGCGCTGCCCGCCTTCTGGTCGGCTTCGACCTGCGCCTTCTTCTCGCCGCTGTCGAGACACTTGTCGAACTTCGCCGAGTCGACGCCCGCCGTCTTGGCGTAGCCCTTGAGGTCGTCCACCGCCAGCTTCTGCTGGTTGGCGAACATGGCGTTGTGCAGCTCCCAGAACTTGTTCTGGTCGGCGGCGCAGGCGGCGGCCTCGGCGGCCTTCTCGGCGAACGGGTGGAAGTCGAGCGGGTAGTGGCGGAAGACCAGGCGCACCTTGCCCTCGTAGTCCTTCATCACCTTCTCGATCACCGGGTACTCGCGCCCGCAGAAGGGGCATTGGAAGTCGGAGAACTCGACGATGGTGACGGGCGCCGTGGCCGGCCCCCGCGACGGACCCTTCGCCTCCACCTCGATGCGCGGAAGGTCGGGCGCCTCGAGCGCCACCGCGACGTGATGCTTCTCCTTGAGCCCCTCGAGCATCTTGCCCATGTTGTCGCGCAGCTTCTGCTGCTTGACCGCCTGCTTGATGCGCGGCTTCAGGTCGTCGAACGATTGGCCCGGCGGGACCTGCGCCTTGTGTTCCTCGAAGAAGGCCTTGGCCTCCTCGTCGCTGGGCTCCGGCACGGTGGTGCTGTAGTCGGTCTGGAACCACTGCTCCAGCGTCTTGCCCTTGGCCTTGGCCTCCTCCTCGAGCAGGCGGCGGCTGATCAGCTCGTCGAGCAGGCCGCGGCGCTGGTCGTACAGGTCGGTGAGCGCCTTGACCTCGGCCTGCCGGATCTTGGGGCCCACTTCCTTGTCGGCCTGCAGCTCTCCGTAGGTGATGGCCTTGCCGTCCACCTCGGCGACCTTGGCGCCCGGGTCCATCGCCACGCTGGCCTTGCCGGCCGGCGCGCTCCCCCCCGTCTTGCAGGCGGCGAGGATCAGGCAGACAAGGGCGAGGGCGTGCAAAGGGATCCTCTTCATGCGAGTCTCCAAGGCTACCAGCGGACGCGCACCCTAGGGGGCCGCGCGGCCTGAGTCAACCGCTCCAGACGCGGCTTGCGGATGCCTTATAACGGGGAGGTCCGTGGCATTCCAGAATCCCAGCGCCGCCGAGATCAAGGCCTTCCTTTCGCGCATCCGCACCATCGCCGTGGTCGGGCTCTCCACCGATCCCGACCGGCCTTCGTACAGCGTCGCAATGTACTTGCAGACCAACGGCTACCGAATCGTGCCGGTGCGGCCGGGCGGCGGCGAGCTGTTGGGTGAGCGTGCGTTCGCGCGGCTTGCCGATGTCCCCTTCCCCATCGACATCGTCGACATCTTCCGGGCGTCGCACTTCGCCGGCGCGCACGTGGACCAGGCCATCGCGGTGAAGGCGCGCTGTGTCTGGCTCCAGGAGGGGGTCATC
>JANXXR010000705.1 GCA_025350525.1 Deltaproteobacteria bacterium | reverse complement strand
CGAGGAAGCAGAAGAAATCTTCAACTTCATCGACTTCTGGAAGCGGGCCCACGGCGCGTTGCCACGTCACCTCGTCTTCGACTCCAAGCTCACCACCCAGCCCAACCTCGCGCGCCTCGACAAGATGGGCATCACCTTCATGACTCTGCGGGCACGGGCGCCAAAGCTCCTTCAGGAGATCGAGGCCATCCCGTCCTCGGCCTGGCGCACGGTCGAGCTTGACGTGCCGACTCGCAAGTTCCGCTTCCCGAGCGTCCACGAAACCAAAGTCCGAATCGCTGGTCGCGAGTTCCGCCAGCTGTTCATCAAGGAGCTCGGGCACGACCAGCCGACCATCCTTTTGACCAACGACCGGAAAACCGGAGCGGCCAAGGTGATCACGCGCTACGCCCAGCGGATGCTTATCGAGAACGCGCTTTCGGATGCGGTCCGTTTCTTTCACATGAACGCGCTCACCTCCGCCGTCGGCATCAAGGTGGACTTCGACATGGGTCTGCTGGTGATCGCCAGCGGCCTCTACCGACTCCTGGCGCGCAAGATGCGCGGCTACGCCGACGCCCAGGCCCACCGGATCTTCCGCGACCTCGTGGATATGCCCGCTACCGTCACCGTCACGGCCGACGAGGTCACCGTTCGCTTCCACCGGCGCGCACACCTGCCCATCATCATCGACTCCGGGATGCTCGACAGTCCTGTGCGAGTCCCTTGGTGGAACGGTGCCTCACTTCGGCTTACCGCCTGATCGGTCGTATGATGCTGCATCGTGCAGCACATTCTTAGGGTCTGGATCGCCGCCGGAGCAAGGCTGAAGGGTCGAAGAATGAAGCTTGAAAAGTGGGTGCTACCGATCGGAGGTTGGCGGTTGCGAGACCAACCAATCCACCCAACGGAGCACCCACGATGCGGAACCTGCCTGAAGCAGTCGTCACCGACAACCCCCTTTTCCGCGCACTGGTCAATCAGGTGAGCGCGCTCTCGCGAAGTCTGTCGGGGTCGGAGGCCACGTTCGCGGAGGTGGAGGTCGGCTCGTTGCAGATCGCAAATCTCGCCGTGCGCGAACACCTGCAACGGGATCTGCAGCGGCGTTCCGACGCGCTGGAAGCAGAGCTTCGCGTTGGCGAGAAGCACGTCCGCCAGCATGAAGAAGGCGGGGGCAGGTACTACTCGCTCAATGGACCGCTCAAGGTTCGCCGCCACACCTACCGCGAGGTCGGCGTCAGGAACGGGCCAACCGTGGTGCCACTCGAGCTGGCGGCCGGATTGGTGGAGGGCGCGACACCTGCGCTGGGTTACAGCGTGACGCTCGGGTACGCCCAAGGCGAGATGCGCAGCTACCTGGAGAGCATGGCGGCGGCGCATCGAGCTATGCCCTCGCGTTCGACGTTGGAGCGGACGGCAAAGGCCATCGGGACGCAGGCGCAGCAAGCAGCCCCACGCATCGAGGCCTACCTGCGGCAGTCTGAGCTCTTGCCCGAGGAGGCGCACGGTATCTCGATGGGCCTTGATCGTGTGGCGACTCCGATGGAGGAGGACCGGGAGGAGGGGGCTCCACCGAAGACGCGGCGGAAGGAACGAACCAAACCTTACGTTCGAGCCAAACCCAAGCCCATCGACGTGAACTACCGCATGGCCTTCGTTGGAACCATCAGCTTGGTGGATAACTCGGGCGAGGAACTGGTGACGCGACGCTATACAGCGCTGCCTGAGGAAGGATCGACCGGCATCGTCCGCCGGATGATGCTGGATCTCCGCAATGCGAGGCGCCAGAAGGCCGACCTGAAAATCGGCGTGGTGCAGGACGGCGCGGACGAACTGTGGAGCGCCACGAGCGCGGGGCTTCAGCAAGAAGGCGTCCAGAACTGGGCAGAGACCATCGACCGCTATCACCTGAACGAACGACTGGGGAAGGCGTTGCGAATCGTCGAGCCGAGCGAGGGCGAGCGCAAGAAGCAGCTCACTGAATGGAACCAGTTGCTGGACGGCTCCGACGATGCGGTCGATGAAATCCTCGATTGGCTTGGCCAACGCATTCCTGCGGTCGAGCGGAAGAACGAGGCCAAGCCAGTGGATGAATACCTCGGCCACATGATCTACCTGGAGAACAACCAGAGCCGGATGCGGTACCGCTCCACCCG
>JANXXR010000685.1 GCA_025350525.1 Deltaproteobacteria bacterium | reverse complement strand
GTCAGCCGGATGGGATCGCGGGCCGTCCCATTGGAGTCGAGCAGCACGCCGCCCGCGCCGACGGCCTCGATAAAATACAGGAGGAGGTGCTCGCCGCCGCCCGGAACTCCGCCGACGCCGGGGCGCAGCCAGGCTTGGTAGAGATCCAGCGCCGCAACGCGCTCCATGGGGATGCGGATGTATTCGGGCTCGTCGCCGCCGTGCTGCGCGCTGTAGCCCAACCAGAGCTGCGGCTCGAAGGCCGGCGCGCCCGAAAGCCGCGCCCGGATGCGCAGCGGGCGGCCCGACCGCGCCGTGACCACGCGCTCGCTCAGCACCAGCGCCCGCTGGCCGCGCGGGCCCTGCGCCAGCGTCCGGGCCGCGATGGTGGCCTGCTGCAGCGCCGTGCCCTCCGGATCGACGTGGTACATCGCCACCAGCGCCTCGGCGGCGTCCTTCTGGTGCTCCGCCGAGTCGGGCAAGCCCAAGAGCGCGCTGACCCGCAGCGCCGCCACCTCGGCCTGCTCGCGCAAGGTGTTGCCGTACAGCTGCGAGACCGCCTGCAGATCGACGAGCGCGTCCGCGTACTTGCCCGCCTGCAGCAGGCTGCGGGCGTTGGCGAGCCGGTCGGGCCCGGCGGGTGCGGCGAGGAGGAGGAGCAGCAGCGCGGGCAGCATCGGAGCGCCAGTAGCACAGGCTTTTGGTCGAGCGGCAATCCGCGCTCTGGCGGACGCCCCTTGGCATTCGTGTTGACCGCATCGCCCGTTCAGTCTAGGAACGGCACCTTGTCCAGCCACCCCCACAGCGAATCCAAGGCGCCGCCGGAGATCCCCGAGCCGCTGCTCGACTCCGACGCGGTCAAGGTCGTGCGGCGGCTGCGGCGCGCCAGCCACCACGCCTACCTGGTGGGCGGCTGCGTGCGCGACCTGCTCCTCGGCATCCGGCCCAAGGACTTCGACGTCGCCACCTCGGCGCATCCCAACCAGGTGAAGGAGACCTTCCGCAACTCGCGGCTGATCGGGCGGCGCTTCCGGCTGGCCCACGTCTTCTTCCGCGGCGGGAAGATCATCGAGGTCTCCACCTTCCGGGCCAACCCCCTCGACGAGCTGCAGGATCTGCCGCCCGACCTGCTCATCCGCCACGACAACGTCTTCGGCAACGAAGAGGAGGACGCGCGGCGGCGCGACTTCACCATCAACGGGCTCTTCTACGACGTGGACGAAGGCCGGGTGGTCGATCACGTCGCCGGCAAGGCAGACCTGACCGCTCGCCTGGTGCGGACCATCGGCAACCCCGACGTGCGCATGCGCGAGGACCCGGTGCGGATCCTGCGCGCCATCCGCTTCGCGGCCAAATGCGCCTTCGAGGTCGAGCCGGCCACCCTCTCGGCAATGCAGGCGCACGTCGAGGAGATCCCGCGCTGCGCTCCGCCCCGCGTGCTCGAGGAGGTGCTCAAGCTGCTGCGGTCGGGCGCGTCGCGGCGCTGCTTCGAGCTGCTGCGGCAGATCGGCGCGCTGCGGATCCTCCTGCCGCCGGTGGCCGCCTATCTCGAGCGCCACGGGCCGCAGGAGGCCGAGCGGCACCTGCGCGCGCTCGACGCGCTCGATGCGCACGTGCGCGTCGGCGAGATTCCTTCCGACGCCGTGCTGCTGGCGACGCTGCTCGCGCCGCTGCCTCGCGAGGGTGCTCCGCGCGGTCCCATCCCGAAGGGGCCGCCGCGGCAACAGCAGCCCGCCAAGGGCGCCAAGCCGGAGGCGGCGCCGGAAGAGCCTGCCTCGGGACCTTTGGCGCTGGACGACGACGAGCTGGACCGCGAGCTCTCGGCGCTGGAGGAAGAGCAGGAAGCGACCGACCAGACCGAGGCCGCCGGCAATCCAGCCGAGGCGCCGCTGCCCGAGGGCGCGCTGGTCGAGGCGGCCGAGCTGCACGACGAGCGCCTGGGCGGCGTGCCAGCCTTCTCGGTGGGCGGCGACGTGCCGCCGTGGTCCTTGCCGCAGGACGTGGTCGCGCCCGAGATCGTCCTCGCCGAGATGGTGCGGACGGCGCGGCTGCCGCGGCGCATCGCCGAGCGCGCCCGCATGATCCTGCTGGCGCAGCCCATCCTCGCCGGGGAGCGCCGCCGCCGCCGCAGCTCGCCGCAGGCCTTCGCGCGGCAGAGCTATTTCCCCGAGGCGCTGGCGGTCTACGAGCTGTCGGTCGCGGCCACGGGACAGGGCCACGATCACCTGGCGCGGTGGCAGGCTGTCTTCGCCGGACAGGACCTCTCGCAGGTGCAGCACGACGAGGAAGGGCCCCCGGCCGGTGCGCCCCCCAACCGCGAGGGCGGCCCCAAGCGCCGCCGCCGGCGCGGTGGACGCGGGCGGCGCGGCGGGGCCTCCGCGAAGTAGCCGGGCGGCTTCAGCTTTATTTAAATCTCACCGCGAAGGCGCGAAGACACGAAGGTTGGATCGAAGCCCAAGCCGCGCGCCTGCTCGGGTTGGCGCGGAGACCACCCAACCCACCCCCTTCGCCGCTTCGCGCCTTCGCGGTGCGCTTTTGCTTTTCGGAGAAAATGAAAAGCGCGGACCCTGTGGATCCGCGCCTTCGAAAAGCTGCGCTGCGGTGCGGTTCTACTTCGGCGGAGCCGGCGCGGCGGGCGCAGGCGCGGGCGTGGCAGGCGTGCCGGGAGCGGGCGCGGGTGTGCCGGGAGCAGGCTCGGGCGTGCCCGGCGCGGGGGCGGCGCCTTCTTCCTTGAGCGACGCGGTCATCATGCCGATGGTCCAGCCCGACGAGCTGTCGCGGATGGCGTCGAGCGCCTTGACCGCGCGCGTGTACTTGGCCTTGTCGTCGGCGTCGAAGAAGATGACCGGCGGCCCCTGCGTTGCTTCCTTGCTCTTGGAGAGCTTGTAGTAGGCCCTGAGCCGCTCCTGGATGTTGCCGTCGTTGAGCGTCTCGGAGTTGAGGTGGAAGTTGCCGGCCTCGTCCACCTTGAAGACCACCTGGGTGAGATCGGGCGGCGGCGGATCGGTGAGCTGCTCGGGCGGGATGTCCTCCGGCACGCGCACGCCGATCTCCTTCTCCATCAGCGGCGTCAGCACCATGAAGATGATGAGCAGCACCAGCACCACGTCCACCAGGGGCGTGATGTTGATGTCCGAGCGGGGGCCCTTCTTGGCCCCGACGTCCATGCCCATGGCTACTTCCCCTTCATTTCTTCAGCGGCCAGCGAGACGCCCTTGAGCTTGGCCTTGGAGGCGAGGTCCAGCACCGGCCGGACCTTGCCGTACTCGGTCTCCTGGTCGGCTTTGAACATCACCCGCTGGCCCGGCGTCTCGGCGACCCCCTTCATCGCGGCCAGAAGCTCTTCCTTGGTGGCGGGCGTCTTGGACTGCTCGATGAAGACGTCGCCGTCCTTGGTGACGCTGATGAAGATGGGGTCGGGGCCTTCCTTGCCGCCGATGGCGTGCCTGGCCTTGGGCAGCTCGACGGCCTTGCCCCGCTGGAGCATCGGGGTGATCACCATGAAGATGATGAGCAGCACCAGCACCACGTCGACCAGCGGCGTGATGTTGATGTCTGATTTGATGGCGCCCCTTGCGCCGGTGTCCATCCCCATGGCTTAGGCCTTCGCCCCCTTGACGGGTGAGCCTGGACCCTTGACGCCCGGGTCGCTGACCGGCTCGTCGAAGCGGCCCTCCTTGAGGAAGAAGTCCACCAGCTCGTTGGAGGCGTCGGCGATGTCGACCGTCATCTCCTCGACGCGGTTGGTGAGGTAGTTGAACATCATCAGCGCCGGGATGGCGACCAGAAGGCCGAAGGCGGTGGTGATGAGCGCCTCCGAGATGCCGGCCGACACCGAGGCGAGACCGCCCGAGCCCGAGGCCGCCATCAGCTGGAAGGCGGTGATGATGCCGAGCACCGTGCCGAGCAGCCCGACGAAGGGCGCCGACGAGGCTACCGTGGCGAGGCCGGAGAGGCCGCGGCGCAGGTCCGCCGTCACCCGCAAGGTCGCGCGATCGACCGAACGGTTGATGGCCTCGACGAGATCGAACTCGCCGACGTCGTGCGGGCCCTGCTTGGCGAGCGCCTCGCGGCCCTTGTTGTACTCGGCGATTCCCGCGCCGAGCACGCGCGGGATGTGGCCGAATTTGAGCGTAGTGGCGTACTGCGCCGCCTCGAGCATCTGGTGGCCGGGGAGCAGGTCGCGCAGCTTCTCGGCGTACTTGCGGCTCTGGTCCTTTGCTCTGGAGAAGCTGAACAGGCGCTCGGCCATGACGCTCAGCGAGTAGACGGACATGATCGCCAAAGTGATGACGACCAGGCGGGCCGGAAGGCCCATCGAATGCCACATCCCTAAGAGACTGAAATCCATGGCTGGTGACTTCCTCCGGAAAGACAGAGCCGGGGCTAAAAGGCGGCCGACCCTACACACGCGCCCCCTGCCTGTCAACGCAGCTGAGGAGCGCTTCTTGACGGGTATTTTGCGATCTGACAGATCCGGTCGCCTCTGCGCGGACCACTGGAATCGACGGCCTTGCTCCTCTGCGGCGCGGCGCTCCTCGCTGCGCCTCCGTCGTGGGCGGCCGCGCTCAGCGGACAGGTGGTCGAGGCGGGCACGGGGCGGCCGGTGGCCGGCGCGACGGTGGTGGCCAGCGGCGAGGCGCTGCAGGGAGAGCGCAGGGCGCGCAGCGATGGGTCGGGCGCCTTCGAGCTTCCCAACCTGCCGCCGGGTGCGATCTCCCTCGACGTCGGCGCGCAGGGCTACCAGTCGTCCACGCGCGAGAACGTCGCCATCCACCTCGAGAGCAAGCTCTTCCTGCGCCTCGAGCTTCTGCCCGCGGACCAAGGCGGCGTCGCCATGCGCGGAGCCGCTCAGCTGCCTGCGATCTCCGCCCCGTCGTCCGAAGCGGTGGAGGGGGTGGCGCGGGATCAGACGGAGCTCATTCCCTACGGCCGCGAGCGACAGAGCTTCGGGGAGGCCGCGGCGGCGCTGCCGAGCGTGGGGGTCGAGCCTTCGGGGCTGCGCATTCCGGGCGCGGCGCCGGAGCAGTCGCGCACCTACGTCGATGGAGTGGACGTCACCGGTTCGCCGCCGTTTTTGTCGCAGCGCTTCGTCGAGGAGATCAGCGTCCAGCGCGGCGTCGCCGCAGCGGAGTTCGGCCGTGCCACCGGCGCCATCGTCCACGCGGAGACCCGCTCGGGCGGCAACCAGTTTCATGGCTCGGTCTTCGGCAGCGTTCTTCCCTTCGAGCTGTCGCGCAGCCAGCCCGGCGCGGCGCTGCGCTACGCGGGGCAGGGCGGCTTCGAGTTGGGAGGACCCATCCAACGCGACCGCCTCTGGTTCTATGGCGGCTTCGCGCCGGAGACGGTGGCGACCGCGGCGGGCACGGTCACCGATCTGCAGTACCTGGGCAAGCTGTCGCTCCGTCCGGCGGAGGGCCAGTCGCTCTCGCTCTCGGCCTTCGGAGATCCGGGAAGCTCTGCGGGGTCCAACGATCTCTCGCTGCGCTACTTCGGCGACGCTGTGGGAATGCTGCTGGAAGGGGCGGCCGGATGGCACCACGCGCGGGCGGGCGGAGATCGCACCGAGGGCGCGCTCAGCGCCGGAAGCTTCGCGCAGCTCTTCGGCCATCACCGCCTCAAGGCCGGCGCCGACCTCGCCAGCGAGACTCTCGGCAGCGCGCAGCAGACGCTGCTCGCCGCCTTCGCGCAGGACAGCTGGGGCGTCTTCGACACCGTCCGGCTCGACGCGGGCCTTCGCTACGAGCAGCAGCGCGGCGCGGGCGACGATTCGGCGCTGCTGCCGCGGCTGGGTCTCTCGTACGACTTCACCGGGCGCGGGCTCTCGCGCCTCTACGCGGCCTGGGGGCGCTTCTTCCAGCCGTCCGCGCTGGGAGGCGCCGGCAGCCGGGTGGACGGCGCCTTCTCCACCGGCGCGGAATACCAGCTCTACCGCGACCTGGTCGCGTCCATCGACTACAGCCGCAAGGGTTCGCTCGACGGCCTCACCGTCGCGGTGGGCAAGCGGCTCTCCGAGAATTACCTGCTGCAGCTGAGCTACGCGACGGGCCTGTCGGCGACGTCGCTGGGGGGCCTCTTCAAGCTCGAGGCCGCCTACGCGTACGAGTGGACGCCGAAGACCACTGTCTCGCTGGGCACGGCGCTGCAGGCCGGAAGCGGGAGGGCGGGCCTCGACCTGCGCGCCGCCCTCCGCTACGCGCTGACACCCACCTACCAGCTCGCGCTCACCGCCGACCTGCTCAACGCGCTCGATCGCCAAGCAGGCGCGGGCGAGCCGCCGCTCGCCGCCCGCTTCGCCGCTGCGCTGTCCTTCTAGACCCGCAGATTTCCGGTCAGGTAGAGGATGACCAGCAGCACCAGGATGATGCCCAGCGGCGACCAGCCCGCGTAGCCGAAGCGGGAGTGGCCCCACGCGCCGCCGCCGAGGGAGAGGACGAGGAGGACGATGAGGATGATGAGCAACATGCAGCTCCTTTGGACGGCGCGACCGATTCGCGTGGCATCGGGATAGGCATCCCCGAGCCCGGGCGGGAATGGGCGGAGCCGCGGCGACGTCCTCGAGTCGACACGGCTACCGCGGCGAGACCCGGCGGACGACCTCTTCCCAGGCGCGACCGAACGGGCTGCGCGGCGCCCTCTGCCGCTCCTCCGCCAGCGCGCGCCGGACGGCTTCGTCGAAGGGGAGCGGCGCCGGCAGCCCGGCCAAGGCGCGGAAGCCGCGGCGCTGCGCGAAGAGATCGCGCTTCAGGCCGTCGACCAACTCGCAGGCGAGGCGGTAGTCCACGCCGCTGATCAGCCAGAGCCAGCGCGCCGAGAGCCGCGGCGTCAGGAGCGGAATCGGCATCGTGCGCGGCTTGACCCCCAGCAGGGCGGCGGTGCGCAGCAGCATCTGGCGGCCGCTCAGCGCCTCGGGGCCGGGCAGGTCCTGCCAGTCGCTCGCGGGCAAGGGGACGCGCAGCGCCGCCACCAGCGCCGAGATCACGTCGTCGATGGCCACCGGCTCGGTGCGGTTCTCGAGCCAGGCGGGCAGCACCATGGCGGGCAGGCGCGCCGCCAGATCGCGCAGGATGCGGAACGACGCGCTCCCGTCGCCGACGATGACCGAGCCGCGCAATTCGAGGCAGGGCACCGGGCCGTCGCGCAGCGCCTTGCCCACCGCGAGGCGGCTGCGCAGGTGATCAGAGAGCGCTTCCGGAGGCGGCTCGAAGCCGCCCAGGTAGACGATGCGCTGCAGCTTGCGCTTCGCCGCCGCTCGCGCGAAGCGCTCGGCGCCCGCGATCTCCCGCGCGCCGTAGCCTTCCTGCGCGCCGGTGAGGTTGTGGATGAGGAAGAAGGCGGCCTCGCAGCCTTCGAGCGCCGCCTCGATGGAGCTCTCGTCGTCGAGCTCGAAGCGGCGCCACGATGGGTCGCGGGGCGGCGGCTTGCGGCTGGCGCAATAGACCTCGTGCCCGGCGGCGGCGAGCGGGGCGCGCAGGCGGCCGCCCACGAAGCCCGTCGCGCCAGTGAGGAGGATGCGCACTTCGCACGCGTATCACATGGGATGCGCGCCACCACCGTGTCAGAGTGCGCGGTCCATGCGCTTGCCCCAAAGCTTCTTCGCCGCTCTCGCCGTCTGGGGCGGGTGCTTCGTGCTCATTTCCCGCACGGGAAGCTGGGCGCCGCTGGCCGTGCTGGGCCCGCTGCTCGCAGCCGCCGTGCTCTTCGGCGACCCGCACGCCCGCGCGCTCCTGCGGCCGAGCTTGCGCCTGCTCGCCTTCGGCCTCGCCGGCGCCGCGGTGATGATCGCCGGGACCTATGCGCTCTTCGGCGTCTTCGCGCGGCTGGCCCCCGATCTGAGGCTCCTGACCATCGGCCTCTACAACGAACTGCGCGCGCCCAGCTTCACGGCTGCCGAGCGGGCCGCGCTCATTCCGCTGGTGGCGGCGGCGGAGGAGGTCGTCTTTCGCGGCATCGCGCTGCCCGACGGCGGCAGGGGCGCGGTGCGGGCGGTGGCGCTGAACGCGCTTTTGGTCGGGGTGGCGCACCTCTCGTCGGGCAACTGGCTCCTCGCGCTGGTGGCCGCGCTTTGCGGCGCCGCCTGGGGCGGGATGCGCGTCGCCACCCGCTCCTGCGTGCCCAGCATCGTCACCCACGTCCTTTGGGATCTGGCCATCCTGGTGGTGCGGCCGCTCATCTAAACCTGCGCCCGACCGGGACCTGATCGACACCGCCCTCCAAAAAAAATTTTTTTTAGCTCAGAGGTGGGTCAGGGTGGCGGCCAGGTCGGGGGGGAGCGGGCTCTCGAATTTGGCCCGCGATCCGTCCGGATGGGCAAAGGCCAGCCGCGCCGCGTGGAGGAAATGGCGGTCGAGCCCGGGCAGCACCGGGCCGCCGTAGAGCGCGTCGCCCGCCAGCGCGTGGCCGATGAAGGCGAGGTGGGCGCGGATCTGGTGCATCACGCCGGTGGGGATCTCGATCTCCAAGAGCGTGAAGCCGCCCCGCCGCTCCAGCGGCTGGAAGCGGGTCACCGCCGGGCGCGCCGCGTGCTCGGCGGCGTAGTCGGGGTCGCTGATGGCCGTCATCCGCCGCGCGTCCTTGGGGTCGTGCGCCAGCGGCAGCGCGATCTCGCCGCCGGCGTGGATCTCTCCCGCCGCCAGCGCCAGGTAGCCCTTCTCCACCGTGCGGGCGGTGAACTGCGCCCGCAAGAGCGCGTAGGCCACCGGGGTCCGCGCCGCCAGAAGCAGCCCGGAGGTGTCGGTGTCGAGCCGGTGGACCAGGCCGCCTTCGCGGAGCTGCGGAGGCGCCGGCTGGCCTTCGGCGTGCTGCGGCCAGAGCTCGGCCAATTCGGGAAAGCGGCCCACCAGCGCGTTGGCGGCAGTGCCGGTCTCGCCGGGCTTCAAAGGATGCGACGGCATCCCCGCCGGCTTGTCGGCCACCACGAGGTGCTGGTCGGCGTGGACGATGCGGATGGCCAGGTCGGGCTGCGGCACCGGCTGGTCGGGCGGCGGCTTCTCGACGGAGATCTTCGCCCCCGCCTGCACCGGCGCGCCCTTGGGAGCGCGCTTGCCGTCGATGCGCACGCGGCCCTCGGCGATCCAGTCCATCGCCCGCCCGCGCGAGACGCCGAAGAGCCGCGCCACCACCTTGTCGAGGCGATCCGCCGCGGCGCCCTCGGGAACCTGCCGCTCGTCGACCTCGATCACGAGAGCGCTTTGAGGAGGTGTTCGGAGGCCCAGGAGGCGAGGCCGTAGATCGACTCCATCGGATTCACTCCCAGCGAAGTGGGAAAGACGCTGCCGTCGACGACGTAGAGGTTCTCGAGCGCATGGTGCCGCAGCGTTGGATCGACTACCGACCGGGCCGGATCGGCGCCCATCCGGCAGCCGCCCATCTGGTGGGCGGTGAAGGCGGCGAAGAGGTTGGGGCCCAAGGGCGCCTCGTCGAGCAGCGGCAGGTCCGCCTCGCGAGTCAGGTGCACCGGCGTGGCGTGGAAGCTCACCACCTCGCGCGCTCCGTTGGCCAGGTGCAGCCGCGCCATCGCCTTCATGCCGGCGCGGAAGCATTCGTAGACGCGGGGGGTGAAGGGGTAGTCGAGCTTGGGGCCGCCGTCGCCGCGCAGGGAGACGGTGCCGCCGGTCTCCGCCGGATCGAAGCCGTCGATCATCAGCGCGATGGTGGCGGCGACGTTGGGGAGCAGGCCCATCCGGGTGCGCAGCGGCCCCCCGAAGCCCGGCATGGCGATCGACGAGAGCATGGGATGCACCGGCGCCGCCTCGATGAAGAAACCCGCGCCCTCGCTCCGGTGCGCGAAGTGGTGCGAGGCCACGCTCTGCGGCGCGCCGTAGAACCCTTCGACGCGCTGCTGGTAGAAGGCGCCCACCGCCACCACCGGATGCAACCAGGTATACTTTCCGACCGGCCCGCCCTCGAGGCCCGAGCGCAGGAGCAGGGCCGGCGAGTTGAGCGCCCCGCCCGAGATGACCATCAGGCGCGGCTCGACGCGGATGGTGCGGCCCGTCTCGCGGCCGTCCAGGAGGACGCGCCCGACGGCGGCCACCGCCCGCTTGCCCGACAACTCGATCTTCTGCACCCGGCAGCGCGCGTACACCTCGGCGCCGCGCGAGACCGCGTCGGGCAGGTAGGTCAAGGCCGCGCTCTGCTTGGCGTCCACCGGGCAGCCCATCCCGCAGTAGCCCGAGCGCAGGCAGCTGCGCACGTTGCGCCGGGTGGTGTCCACCTGCCAGCCCAGCTTCTTGCAGCCGTCGTAGATGGAGCGGTTGTTGGCGTTGGTGTCCTCCAGCTCCACCTTCTGGATGCCGAGCCGCTGCTCCACTTCGTCGAAGTGCGGCTTGAGGAGCGCCGGCGTCAGGGCCAGACCCTCGCGATCGCGCCAGTAGCCGAGCACGTCGTCGGGGGTGCGGTAGCTCGTGGTCCAGTTCACCACCGTGCCGCCGCCCACCGCGCGCCCCTGCAACACCGAGATGCTCAGGTCGGCCGTCGCCCGGTTGCCCCGGTCCTGGTACAGCTTGGGGAAGGCGGTGGCCTCCTGCATGTCGAAGCCTTCGCGCGTGTGATAGCCGCCCTCCTCGAGCAGCACCACCGAGGCGCCCGCGGCGGTGAGCCGGCTGGCCATCATCGCCCCGCCGGGCCCGCTGCCGACCACGCACACCTCAGGCCGCAGCGTCTGGTCGCGGTCGACCTGGTCGCCGGTGATGATCGCGCCCTTCTTCATGGCCGCGCTCCCTGGACGGTCTCGCGCGCCTGGACCGCGTCGCGCAGCTTCGCCGGCTCGGGCGATTTGGCCGCGTCGCGCGCCTTGGCCTGGTCCGGTCCGAGCGGCGGCCCTGCGGAGGCCGGAGTCACTCCTCCCGCTTTCTCCTCAGCCGCCTTGAGCGCCGCGCGCACCGCGGAGACGTCGGGCGGCCCCGGGTACCCCGCCGACGCATAGGTCTCCGGCGAGCCGAAGTAGATGGCGCAGCAGAGCCGCTTGATCAGCTGGTAACCAGTGCGCCGCACCGCCACCCGCGAGTGGGCCCAGGAGCGCAGGTGCTCGTCTTGCTGCGCGGGCGTCTGCGCGGTGAACGGCGTCGCCGGCCCGCCGGTCACCAGGCTGAAGAGCGCATTGTCGAAGAGCGCCAACAGCTGCTTGACCTGTTTCGCGTCGTCCGGCGGCAGCGGCGCGAGGAACGCGTCCGCCTTGCCGGCCACGTCGACCTGCGCGGGCGTGGGCGCTCGCCGCAGCGCCTCGGGGAGCGGCGGTTGCGCTGCAGCGGACTCCGGCGGGGCGATCGCC